>CAYMFV010000001.1:0-38422 GCA_964389745.1 uncultured Planctomycetales bacterium
GCCCAGGCCCAGGGCCGAGGCCCGGGCCGCCGCCGGGATGTCGAGGCCGAGGGCGCCCCAGCCGCCCAGGAGCAGGGTCCAGAGGGTGCTCGAGTGCCCCTCCACCCGCTCGCCGGGGTTGAAGACCAGCCCGTGCCCCCGGGCCAGGTTGGCGGCGAAGCGGAAGTAGATGTAGGCGTCGTCGACGATCAGGTCGAGATAGCGCCCGGCATGGAGGCCCAGACCCAGGAGGGCGGCCAGGAGGAGGAGGAGCGGCAGGCGGGAGGCGGGGCGGTCCACCAGGAGGTCGGGCCGGGTGCAGGGGCGCCGGCGGGGCGGTAGCCTAGCGCCCGAGGATGAGTCAGCGCCCGAGCCCCGACCGGGACGGCCTCGCCTGGACGACGGCGGGGGAGTCCCACGGCCCCTGCCTGGTGGCCATCCTGGAGGGCCTGCCCGCCGGCCTGGCGCTGGACCTGGAGGCCGTCCAGGCTGGCATGGCCCGGCGCTGGCAGGCCCACGGCCGGGGCCGCCGGGCCCGCTTCGAGCGGGACCGGGTGGAGTGCCTGGCCGGCCTCAAGGGAGGAGTGACCCTGGGCACCCCCCTGGCCCTGCGGGTCGCCAACGGCGACACCGGCATCGACACCCTGCCGAACCTGGCGGCGCCCCGGCCGGGGCACGCCGACCTGGCCGGGGTCCTGCGCAGCCGCTGCCGGGACATCCGGGCGGTCCTGGAGCGGGCCTCGGCCCGGGAGACCGCGGCCCGGACCGCCCTCGGCGAAGTGGCCCGGCAGCTCCTGGCCCCCTTCGGCATCCAGGTCCTGGCCTGCGTCACCGAGCTCGGCGGCGTCCCGGGCCCGCCGGTGCCCGAGGCCCCGGCGGATCTCCAGCACGGGCGGGCGGCCAGCGGCTTCCTGGGGGCGGGCCCCGAGGCCGACCCGGCCTGGCGGGCCCGGCTCAACGCGGCGGCGGCGGCGGGGGACTCCCTCGGGGGCATCTTCGAGGTCCGGGTCTACGGCTGTCCGCCGGGGCTCGGGGGCCTGGCCCAGCCCTGCGACCGCCTGGACGCCCGTCTCCTGGGGGCCCTGGCCTCCATCCCGGCCATCAAGGGCGTGGAGATCGGCCTCGGCTTCGCCGGCGCCGGGGTGCCGGGCAGCCGCTACCACGACCCCATCGAGCCCGACCCGGCGGGCTGGGCGGGTCTCGGCCGCCCCACGAACCGTGCCGGGGGGGTCGAGGGCGGCCTGACGACGGGCCAGACCGTCCGCCTGCGGGCGGTGATGAAGCCCATCCCCACCCTGCGCCGGGGCCTGCCCTCGGTGGACCTGGCCACCCTGGAGCCCCGCCGGGCCACCTACGAGCGGAGCGACGTCTGCACCGTGCCGGCGGCGGCGGTGGTGGGGGAGGCGGTGGTGGCCCTCGAGGTGGCCTCCGCGCTCCGGGCCCGGCTCGGGGGCTTCACCCTCGAGGAGATGCGGGCCCGGTGGGCCACCCTGGGCCGGGAGGAGGATCCCCGGGACTGGCCCGAGGACCTGGCGGGGCGGTCCGGGGACTAGGGCAATATAATGCCCTCTTGCCTCGCCCCGCCGCTCCTGGCACGATTTTCGTAGGCCTCAGGCTTGACCGGGGGTTCGTCAGCCGTAAACTGTCTCGCCCTTTCGGCCTCCGGCGGCAGGCTAGCGTAGCTCAGTCGGCAGAGCTTCCGCCTTGTAAGCGGACGGTCGAGGGTTCGAGTCCCTCCGCTAGCTCCAGGGTGGCTGCCAGCAGGTCCAGAGGACGGGCGGACGGTTCTTTCCCATACCGGGGTGCCTTGCGAGCTCGGAGCCAGGGCTCGCCAAGGGGAGATACCGAAGTGGCCAAACGGGACGGACTGTAAATCCGTTGGCTCAGCCTTCAGAGGTTCGAATCCTCTTCTCCCCACCAGGATCGACGCGTGGCCGGGCCGGGGGCCGGTCCCGCCGGGCCCGGCCACGCCGGTCG
The DNA here is from genome assembly GCA_964389745.1 of uncultured Planctomycetales bacterium. Lineage (GTDB taxonomy): Bacteria > Planctomycetota > UBA1135 > UBA1135 > UBA1135 > CAYMFV01. The sequence continues at coordinate 1,957 of CAYMFV010000001.1, forward strand.
CCAGGCGGGTGTAGCTCAATGGTAGAGCTCCAGCCTTCCAAGCTGGCTACGTGGGTTCGATTCCCATCACCCGCTCCATGCCCACCGGCCGCCGGAACGGTTCCGGCGGCCCGCCCGACCGGCCCTCGCCGGCGGGTCCGAGGCAGCACGCTGCTGTAGCTCAGTGGTAGAGCACCTCCTTGGTAAGGAGGAGGTCACGGGTTCAAGTCCCGTCAGCAGCTCCAGTCGGCCGCCTCCAGGTCCACTCCCAGGCACCCCCGGCGTCTGCGGGCTTCTGCCGGAAGCTCCGCAGCGCTTTCGCACCCCCACCTCCCGGTCGTCCGGCCCGCCGCGACGGCCACCCAGCAACTGCTCAACGCACACGCGCAACGGACCATGGCGAAGGAAGTCTTCCAGCGGACCAAGCCGCACGTCAACGTCGGGACCATCGGTCACGTGGACCATGGCAAGACCACGCTGACCTCGGCGATGACTCACTACCTGGCCAAGAAGGGACTGTCCAAGGCCAAGGCCTTCGAGGAGATCGACAAGGCTCCCGAGGAGAAGGCCCGGGGCATCACCATCAACACGGCCCACGTCGAGTACGAGACCGAGAAGCGCCACTACGCCCACGTGGACTGCCCCGGACACGCCGACTACGTCAAGAACATGATCACCGGCGCCGCCCAGATGGACGGGGCGATCCTGGTGGTCTCGGCCAACGACGGTCCCATGCCGCAGACCCGGGAGCACATCCTGCTGGCCCGCCAGGTGAACGTGCCGGCCCTCGTGGTCTTCATGAACAAGTGTGACATGGTGGACGACGAGGAGCTCCTCGAGCTGGTGGAGATGGAGGTGCGGGAGCTGCTCTCGAACTACGACTTCCCCGGCGACGAGACCCCCGTGATCCGTGGCTCGGCCCTGAAGGCCGCCGAGGCCCTGGCCGAGGACGCGGCTCTGGACGATCCGCGGCTGAAGTGCATCGAGGAGCTGATGGACGCGGTGGACACCTTCATCCCGGAGCCCGTCCGGGACGTGGACAAGCCCTTCCTGATGCCCATCGAGGACGTCTTTTCCATCGAGGGGCGGGGCACCGTGGTGACCGGCCGCGTCGAGAGGGGCGTCGTCAAGGTGGGTGACGAGGTGGAGATCGTTGGCTTCACCGACACCCGCAAGACCACCGTCACCGGGGTCGAGATGTTCAACAAGGTGCTCGAGGACGGTCAGGCCGGCGACAATGTCGGCTGCCTGCTCCGGGGCATCAAGAAGACCGAGGTGGAGCGGGGCCAGGTCCTGGCCGCCCCCGGCACCATCACTCCGCACACCAGGTTCGAGTGCGAGGTCTACGTCCTGACCAAGGACGAGGGAGGGCGGCACAAGCCCTTCTTCAACAATTACCGGCCGCAGTTCTACTTCCGGACCACGGACGTGACCGGCAGCATCACCCTGCCCGAGGGCGTGGAGATGGTGATGCCCGGGGACAACGTGACCATGACGGTGGAACTGATCACGCCTGTGGCCATGCAGGAGCAGCTCCGCTTCGCCATCCGCGAGGGTGGCCGCACCATCGGCGCCGGGGTCGTCTCCAAGGTCCTGGAGTAGAACCGCTGCACCCGGCCGGGTCGCCGCGTGTCCCAGGTGGGGGAGCGGCGGCCCGGCCTGGGAGGCCAACCATGAAGAACAAGGAACGGCACGTCTTTCTCGAGTGCACCGAGTGCCGCAACCGCAACTACACCACGGGCAAACGGCTGCGGGCTGGCTACAAGCTCGAGAAGAAGAAGTTCTGCCCCTTCTGCGGCCGGCACACCGTGCACAAGGAGAAGAAGCTCTGACGACCGCTCGGGGCGCAAGCAGGGATGCTGTACCGCTACAAGCCTGACGAGGGACGCAACGCCCGCCAGACCGCCTTCTGGGTGATCGAGGGGCTGATCGCCTATGGGTGCCTCACCCTGCGTGGCATGCTGGACGGGAGCTATGCCCTACGCAAGCCCCTCCTGGAAGGCATGCAGGAGATCCCGATCCTCGGGACGACCCTGAACCTGTCCCTGCTGGTCGCCCTGCTGGTCTTCCTGGGCGGCACCTTCGCCTGGGTGCGCTTCCTGGCCCGGCCGAAGACGGCCGACCACCTGATCGAGGTGGAGGCGGAGCTGCGCAAGGTGACCTGGCCCTCTTTCAAGGAGGCCAGCAACTCCTCCATCGTCGTCATCGCCACGGTGCTGGTGCTGCTGCTCTTCTTCATGTTCGCGGACTTCCTCCTGGGCCGGGTCTTCGAGCTCATCCTGTGGCGGACGGTGGGGACCTGACCATGGGCATGGACTGGTACGTGGTCCGGGTTCCGACCAACCAGGAGGACCGGGTGCGAGAGACCCTGGAGCGGCGCGTCAAGGCTGCCGGCCTCGAGCACCGCATCCCCCGGGTGCTGGTGCCCGTGGAGCGGGTGACCGAGATCAAGGCCGGGCGCAAGCGGGTCAAGACCAGCAAGATCTATCCCGGCTACCTGATGCTGCAGGCGGACCTGGGGGAGAAGGGCTCCGAGGATCCCGAGGACCAGGCGGTCTGGTTCGTCCTCCACGAGACGCCGGGCTTCAAGGACTTCGTCGGCGGCGGCGACTGGCCGGCGCCCATGAACGAGGAGGAGGTGCAGGAGATCCTGCGCCGCATGGAGCAGAGCGAGGCCGCACCACGCCTCGCCGTGCGCATCAAGCGCGGCGACCTGGTGCGCATCAAGGAGGGGCCCTTCGAGGGCTTCGACGGCAGCGTCGAGGAGCTCCTGGAGAGCCAGGGCAAGCTGCGGATCTCCGTCACCATCTTCGGCCGGGCAACCAGCGTGGAGATCGAGCACTGGCTCGTGGAACCCGTCTAGGCCCGCCCGCGGCTGGCGCCGGGCGCCGGTCGCACCCGTGAGCACCGCTGGCGCCGTGGCCGGCACGGCGGGAGGGAAGAAATGGCCAAGGAAATCATCGCCAAGATCAAGCTGCAGTGCCCCGGAGGGGCCGCCACCCCGGCGCCGCCGGTGGGGCCGGCCCTGGGCGCCCATGGTGTGCCCATCGGGGAGTTCGTGAAGCAGTTCAACGACGCCACCCAGGACAAGCGGGGTCTGGTGATCCCGGTCGTGGTGACCGTCTACAAGGACCGCTCCTTCTCCTTCGTGCTCAAGTCGCCGCCGGCTGCGGTCCTCCTCAAGAAGGCCGCGGGTGTCGAGAAGGGCGCCGGGCTGGTGGGCATCGAGACCGTCGGCCAGGTCACCTGGGATCAGGTCCGGGAGATCGCCGAGATGAAGCAGGCGGACCTGAACGCCTCTTCCGTGGAGGCGGCCATGCGCATCATCGAGGGCACCGCCCGGTCCATGGGCATCGTCGTGGAGGGTGAGGCATGAAGTGCAGCCGTCGTGTGCGGGAGAACATGGCCACGGTGGACCGGCAGCGCGTCTACCCCATGGCCGAGGCCTTCCGCACCCTCAAGAGCCTGCGCGGGGCCCGCTTCGACGAGACCGTGGAGGTGGCGGCCCGCCTGGGAGTGGATCCCAAGAAATCGGACCAGATGGTCCGGGGCGCCGTCAGCCTGCCCCATGGCCTGGGCAAGAGCGTTCGCGTGATCGCCTTCGCCGAGGGCCAGGCCGCCGACGAGGCCCGGGAGGCCGGGGCGATGGAGGTCGGCGGCGAGGAGCTGGCCAAGCGCATCCAGGAGGGTTGGATGGACTTCGACATCGTCGTCGCCCACCCGGCCATGATGCGGGTCGTCGGCCGTCTCGGCCGGGTCCTCGGACCCCAGGGCAAGATGCCCTCGCCCAAGTCCGGCACCGTGACCCCGAATGTCGCCCAGGCGGTCCGGGAGTTCCTGGCTGGCAAGGTGGAGTTCCGGGTGGACGCAGGCGGCAACGTGCACGTGCCCATCGGCAAGGCCTCCTTCCCCGAGGAGCAGCTGGTGGAGAACGCCCGGGCCTTCCTGGACTACCTGGTGACCCTGCGGCCGCCCACGGCCAAGGGCACCTACATCCGCAACGTCAGCGTCTCCACCTCCATGGGGCCCGGGCTCCGGGTCGAGTACAGCCACTAGGGAGCGCCGCCATGGTCAGCCAGCTCAATCGTTGGATCGTTCGCGAGTACGCCGAGTTCCTCCAGGGCCAGGACGGCGTGGTGGTGCTGGGCATGCACGGCCTCACCGTCGAGGAGGCCCAGGATCTGCGCCGCCGGGTGCGGAACTCCGGGGCCCGTCTCCAGGTCGTCCGGCGTCGTCTCGCCCGGCAGGTCTTCCGGGAGATCGGCATCGAGCTGGACGAGGAGGTCTTCAACGGCCCCTGCGCCCTGCTGGTCGGGGATACCGACCAGGCCATCTCCGCCACGAAGGCCATCGAGGAGATGTGGCGCAAGGCCGCCGACAGGAAGATCGAGTACCGGGGGGCCTTCTTCGATGGCTCCGTGCTCGGCCCGGCCGAGGCCGCTCGCATCCCCACCATGCCCGACAAGCAGACCATGCGTGCCATGCTCTGCTCGGCCATTCTCGGTCCCGCCCGCATGCTCGCCACCGCGCTGCGGGAGGTGCCCGCCTCCACTGCCCGGGTGCTCCAGGCCCGGGCGGACCAGGAGGACCAGGCCTAGGCGCCGGTCCTCCCTCCCCAGATCCCCGAACCGCAAACCAGCAGCCGCAAGTCCCATGTCCGAGGAAACCCAAGCCACCGTCGAGCTCGAGCCGGAACTCGAGGAGATCTTCCAGAAGCTGGACGCCCTGCCCCTGGGCAAGGCCGCCCAGCTCGTCAAGGCCCTCGAGGAACGTTGGGGCGTGAGCGCCGCCGCCCCGGTGGCCGTGGCCGCCGCCCCCGGAGCTGCCGCCGACGAGGAGGAGGAGGAGAAGACCTCCTTCGACGTCATCCTCGAGAGCTTTGGCGAGAAGAAGATCGACGTCATCAAGGCAGTCCGTGCCATCACCTCCCTGGGTCTCAAGGAGGCCAAGGAACTGGTCGAGTCCGCGCCCAAGGCCATCAAGGAGGGCGTCTCCAAGGACGAGGCCGAGGCCGTCAAGAAGCAACTGGAAGAGGCCGGAGCCACGGTCAAGCTGGCCTGACCACGCTGCACGAGCCGACCCTCTACCGGGGCCGCGCCATCGGCTCCACCGGAGCGCCGGGGATGCCCCGCTCCGCGTGGCCGGAGGAGTGGCCCGGTGCCAACCTGCTCTCCCCTCGGGGCCGCCGCCAGCCTCAGGGGGGGCGGGCCCGATCCGGCCCGGGCGCCGTCTGCGCCCCCGCTGCCCGTCGTCTCCTCCCTCCGCCGCTCCCGCGCCGCCGGCACGCCATCCACGCATGACCGCCTCCTCCACCGACATCGCCGGGTTCGAGATCCGGGACTACCGCTCCTTCCCCTTCCGGGACCAGGCCCAGCTGCCGGGGCTCTCCGATCTGCAGACCCAGGCCTACGAGGACTTCCTGCAGACCCGAATCCCCGCCAGTCGCCGCAAGGTGCAGGGACTCGAGGCCCTGTTCCGGGAGATCTTCCCCATCGAGAGCCACGACAAGACCATGGCTCTCGAGTACATCTCCTACCACCTGGGCCGGCCCCGCTACACCCCGGAGGAATGCCGCCAGCTCAAGTACACCTACGCCTACCCCCTGCGCGTTCGGGTGGCCCTGCGCAAGGGCAGCGAGCGCATCGAGGAGGAGATCTACCTGGGCGAGGTTCCGGTGATGATGGGGGGCGGCGAGTTCATCATCAACGGTTCCGAGCGGGTCATCGTCTCCCAGCTCCACCGCTCGCCGGGCATCGACTTCGCCGTCGATCATCACGGCGGCGAGAAGCGCTTCCACTCGGCCCGGATCATTCCGGAGCGGGGCTCGTGGATCGAGGTCACGGTGTCCAGCAAGGGCACCCTCCAAGTCCGCATCGACCAGCAGAGCAAGTTCTCGGCCCTGACCCTGCTCCGGGCCTTGAACCCCGACTGGGGCAGCAACGACGCCGTGCTGCGGCTCTTCTACCCGGTGGAGAAGATCAAGCGGGGCAAGGGCAGCCGGGCCCGCTTCGCCAAGGCGCTGGCCGGGCGCCTGGCGCTGGGCCAGGTCCGGGACCTCAAGACCGGGGAGATCTGGGTCGAGTCCGGGACGGCCATCACCCCGGAGGCCGCCGAGCGCATCGCCGCCTCCGAGATCCACGAGGTGGAGGTCATCGCCAGGGTCGAGGACTCCCTGATCCTCGAGTCCCTGAAGGAGGACACGGCCACCAGCCACGAGGAGGCCCTGGCGGCCATCTACGCCAAGCTCCGTCCGGGCAACCCGATCCAGCTCGAGAAGGCCCGGGAGCTCCTCCAGGACCGCTTCTTCGACCCCCAGCGCTACTGCCTGGGGCGGGTCGGCCGTTTCCGCATCTCCCGGAAGTTCCAGCGGCCGGAGGAGGCCGACACCGGGCCGGTCACCCTCCAGCCCGAGGACTACCTGGACGCCGTCCGTTACATCATCGGCCTGCGGGCCGGGGTGGGCGAGGTGGACGACATCGATCACCTGGGCATCCGGCGGGTCCGGACCATTGCCGAGCTGGCTGGCGAGGAGTTCCGCAAGGGCCTGACCAAGGTCGCCCGGGCGGCGGTGGACCGGATGTCCCAGCAGGACGACACCGAGACCCAGACACCGCGCAGCCTGATCAACGCCAAGGCCTTCTCCACCTCGGTGGAGCAGTTCTTCGCCCGGGGCGAGCTGTCGCAGGTGGTGGACCAGACCAACCCCTTGAGCCAGCTCACCCACGAGCGGCGCCTGTCGGCCCTCGGGCCCGGTGGCCTCAACCGCAAGCGGGCGGGCTTCCAGGAGCGGGACGTCCACATCAGCCACTACGGGCGGCTGTGCCCCATCGAGACGCCGGAAGGGGCCAACATCGGCCTCATCTCCTCCCTGGCCCTGTTCGCCGTCGTGGACGACCACGGCTTCCTGGTCGCCCCCTATCGGGAGGTGCGCAAGGGCAAGGTCGGCGAGGCGATCCAGCTGCTCCGGGCCGACGAGGAGTACGAGCGCGTCTTCGCTCCGGCGGACACTCCGGTGGACGCCAAGGGGCGTCTGGTCCCCGACGAACAGGGGCTCGTCATGTGCCGCTACCACGGGGAGTTCACCCGCAAGCCGGTGCAGGACGTGGAGTTCCTGGACGTGGATCCCGCCCAGATCCTGGGTGTCTCCGCCGCCCTGATCCCCTTCGTCGAGCACGATGACGCCAACCGGGCGCTGATGGGCTCGAACATGCAGCGCCAGGCGGTGCCCCTGCTCATCACCGAGCCGCCCCTGGTGGGCACCGGTCTGGAGCGCACGGTGGCCGAGAACTCGGGGATGGTGATCCGGGCCCGGCGCAGCGGCGTCGTGGAGTACGTGGATGCCACGACCATCCGCATCAAGGGCGACCCCGAGCCCTATCGGCTGCGCAAGTTCCAGGGCCTGAACGAGCGCACATGCCTCAATCAGCGCCCCTTGGTCAAGGTGGGGGACAAGGTCCGCACTGGCCAGGTGATCGCCGACGGGGCTGGTACCCACCAGGGCGAGCTGGCCCTCGGGCGCAATCTCCTGGTCGCCTTCATGTCCTGGGAGGGATACAACTACGAGGACGCGATCATCGTCTCCGAGCGCCTGGTGAAGGACGACGTCTTCACCTCCATCCACATCGAGGAGTACGAGGCGGAGATCCGGGAGACGACCCTGGGCAAGGAGGAGTTCACCCGGGACATCCCCAACGCCGGCGAGCGGGCCCTGCGCAACCTGGACGAGAGCGGCATTGTCCGGATTGGCACCCGGGTCGGCCCGAACGACATCCTGGTGGGCAAGATCGCCCCCAAGTCGAAGACCGAGTTGACGCCGGAGGAGCGCCTCCTGCACGCCATCTTCGGCCGGGCCGGCGAGGACGTGAAGAACGTCTCCCTCAAGCTGCCGGCTGGTGTCCACGGCATCGTCATCGGCGCCGAGAAGTTCACGCGCAAGGTGAACATGACCGCCGCCGAGCGCCGGGCCGCCCACGCCCGCATCCGGGAGATCGAGGCGGAGTTCGACGAGGTCCTGCACCGGGAGGTGGCGGCGGCCGTCGCCGACCTGAGCGAGTACCTCGGCGAGCCGATCAGGGATCCGGCCACGGGCAAGCCCGTCAAGGTCACCGACACCCTGCTGTACGGGGACCTGAAGCACATCCTGGAGGTCCTCAAGACTCACGCCGAGGGCGTCGAGCACCCGAGCCGGCGGGCCAAGGCCGAAGACCTCGTCCGCCTCCACGCCGACCGGGTCGAGGACAAGGAGGTCTGGAAGCAGAAGATGACCAACCGGCTCGCCCGGGGTGACGACCTGCCGAACGGCGTGCTGGAGATGGTCAAGGTCTACATCGCCACCAAGCGCAACCTCTCGGTGGGCGACAAGATGGCCGGCCGCCACGGCAACAAGGGCGTGATCGCCAAGATCCTGCCCGAGGAGGACATGCCCTTCCTCGAGGACGGTACGCCGGTGGACATCATCCTCAACCCCCTGGGCGTGCCCTCCCGGATGAACGTCGGCCAGATCCTGGAGACCCACCTGGGCTGGGCGGCGAAGAAGCTTGGCTTCCGGGCCTTCACCGGCGCCTTTGACGGCGCCAGCGAGGAGGACATCGAGAAGGCCCTGGAAGAGGCCGGCCTGCCCCGCACCGGCACCGCCGTCCTCTGCGACGGTCGCACCGGCGCCCCCTTCGAGCAGAAGGTCACGGTCGGCTACATGTACATGTTGAAGCTCCACCACCTGGTGGACGAGAAGGTGCACGCCCGCTCCACCGGGCCCTACAGCCTCATCACCCAGCAGCCCCTGGGCGGCAAGGCCCGCTTCGGGGGCCAGCGTTTCGGGGAGATGGAGGTCTGGGCCCTGGAGGCCTATGGCGCCGCCTACCTGCTGCAGGAACTCCTGACCGTGAAGTCCGACGACGTGGACGGCCGGACCAAGATCTACGAGTCCATGGTCAAGGGCAAGAACATCCTCGAACCCGGCACCCCGGTCAGCTTCGAGGTGCTGATGAACGAGATCCGCGGCCTGGCCCTGAACATCCAGCTCGAGAAGAACGTCCGCTGACCCGACCGCCATGAACGAGACTCCCAAGAGCAGCGATCCGATCCTGGTTCCGCCGCCCCCGCCGACCCCGGTGGAGGAAGGGCAGGACTACCTGGCGGTCTCCATCCGGCTCGCTTCGCCGGAGGACATCCGCGCCAACTCCTACGGCGAGGTCAAGAAGCCCGAGACGATCAACTACCGGACCTTCCGCCCGGAGAAGGACGGGCTCTTCTGCGAGCGGATCTTCGGCCCCGAGCGGGACTACGAGTGCCACTGCGGCAAGTACCGGGGCCAGAAGCACATGGGCATCGTCTGCGACAAGTGCGGGGTGATGGTCACCACCTCGCGGGAGCGGCGCAAGCGCATGGGCCACATCAACCTGGCGGCCCCGGTTGCCCACATCTGGTTCTTCAGCGTCACCCCAAGTCGGATCGGCAACCTGCTCGGCATGAAGAAGACCGAGCTCGAGCGGGTCATCTACTTCCAGGACTACGTGGTCATCGACCCCGGCGAGTCGGGCCTGAAGAAGTGCCAGCTGGTCACCGAGGAGGAGTACCGGCGCTACCGCTCCCAGTTCGGCGCCTCCTTCCAGGCCGGGATGGGTGCCGAGGCCATCGCCGAGCTGCTCCGCAGCCTCAACCTGGAGCAGCTCTCGGCCCAGCTGCGGGAGGACCTGAAGAACTGCACCTCCCGGCAGAAGATGGCCGACATCATCAAGCGGCTGCGGACCGTGGAGATGCTCAAGGACTCTCCCAACGATCCGCAGTGGATGGTCCTGGACGTGATTCCGGTCATCCCGCCGGAGCTGCGTCCCCTAGTGCGCCTGGATTCCGGGAACTTCGCCTCTTCGGACCTGAACGACCTGTACCGGCGGCTGATCAACCGCAACAACCGCCTCAAGCGGCTGATCGAGCTGAACGCCCCGGAGGTCATCATCCGCAACGAGAAGCGGATGCTCCAGCAGTCGGTGGACGCCCTCTTCGACAACGGGCGCTGCAAGCGGCAGGTGATGAGCACCTCCAACCAGCCGCTCAAGTCCCTCACCGACATGATCAAGGGCAAGCAGGGGCGCTTCCGCCTGAACTTGCTCGGCAAGCGGGTGGACTACTCGGCCCGTTCGGTGATCGTCGTCGGGCCGGAGCTGAAGCTGCACCAGTGCGGCCTGCCCAAGGTCATCGCCCTGGAGCTGTTCCAGCCCTTCATCATCCGGCGCCTGAAGGAGCTGAAGCTGGCCGAGACCATCAAGGCGGCCAAGAAGATGCTCGAGCGCCGGGACGAGCAGGTCTGGGACATCCTCGAGGAAGTCATCCAGAACCACCCGGTGCTCCTCAACCGGGCGCCTACCCTGCACCGGGTCGGCATCCAGGCCTTCGAGCCGGTCCTCATCGAGGGCAACGCCATCCAGATCCACCCCCTGGTCTGCCAGGGCTTCAACGCCGACTTCGACGGCGACCAGATGGCGGTGCACCTGCCCCTCTCCTTCGAGGCGCAGATCGAGGCCAGCACCCTGATGCTGTCCCCGAACAACGTCTTCTCGCCCCAGTCGGGCAACCCGATCATCTCGCCGCACCAGGACATCATCCTGGGGCTCTTCTACCTGACGGTGGACAAGGCGGAGTGCCGCAACGAGTGGAAGGAGGGGGAGCTGCGCGGCATCTATACCGACCTGGACGAGCTCTTCCTGGCCTACTCCCATGGCCACGTCGAGACCCACAGCAAGGTGCTGGTCCAGCTGCCCGCCGGGCGGCAGGTGGTCGAGCCCTATGGCGCCCAGCCGCGCACGCTCAAGGCCGGAGAGGCCATCCTGACCACGCCGGGCCGGGCGATCGCCAACGACCTGCTGCCGGCGCCCATGCCCTACTACAACTATCCGCTGGACAAGAAGGCCCTCTACGACCTGATCCACGACTGCTACCGCCTGTGCGGCCGCGGCGCCACGCTGCAGCTCCTGGACGATCTCAAGACCCTGGGCTTCAAGAGCGCCACGCGCTCCGGTCTGTCCTTCGCCAAGGACGACATGCGGATCCCGGCGCGCAAGTGGCGGATCATCGAGGAGACCCAGGCCAAGGTCGACAAGGTGCAGGAGGACTTCGAGGAGGGCGCCATCACCGACAACGAGCGCTACTCCACGGTCATTGACCTGTGGACCTCGGCCCGGGAGGAGATCTCTCAGGAGCTCTTGCGGGAGCTGAAGGAGGACCGGCGGGACGGCAAGCCGTACATGAACCCGGTCTTCGTCATGGCCAACTCCGGCGCCCGGGGTGGGGTCGACCAGATCCGCCAGCTGTCGGGTATGCGCGGTCTGATGGCCAAGCCCAGCGGCGAGATCATCGAGGTGCCGATCCGGGCCAACTTCCGGGAGGGCCTGCGCGTCCTGGAGTACTTCTCCTCGACCCACGGCGCCCGCAAGGGCCTGGCCGACACGGCCCTGAAGACCGCCGACTCGGGCTACCTGACCCGGAAGCTGGCGGACGTGGCCCAGAACGTGGTCGTCACCAGGCACGACTGCGGGACGCCCAACGGGGTGGCCAAGAGTGCCGTCTACCAGGGGGACAAGCTGGTCGTGCCCCTGGCCCGGGTGATCCGGGGCCGGGTGGCCCGGGACACCATCCGGGACCGGGTCACCGACGAGCTGGTGGTGGAGGAGAACCAGCTCATCACCCCGGAGATCGCCGAGCGCATCCAGGCGATGGGCTACAACCGCATCCGGGTGCGCAGCCCCCTCACCTGCGAGGCCGGCCACGGCGTGTGCACCCTCTGCTACGGGGAGGACCTGGCCCGGGGCCGCCTGGTGGAGCGGGGACTCGCCGCCGGCATCATCGCCGCCCAGTCCATCGGTGAGCCCGGGACCCAGCTCACCATGCGCACCTTCCACATCGGTGGCACCGCCAGCCGGGCCCTGGAGGCCTCGGAGGTGCGGACCCGTCGCAAGGGCATCGTCTACTACCAGGATCTCCGGGTGGTGGTGAACGACGAGGGTGAGCGGGTGGTCCTGTCACGGAACGGGGAACTGGTCATCCGCGACGAGAAGAAGCGGGAGCTGGACCGCTACGCGGTGACCGTCGGCGCCCGGGTGCACGTCGACGACGGGGAGGAGGTGCGCAAGGGCAGCCGCCTGTGCGACTGGGATCCCCACTCCCTGCCGATTCTCGCCGAGCACAGCGGCCGGGTCCGCTTCGAGGACATCGTGCCCGGTCGGACCCTGGCCGTCGAGGAGGATCCGAAGACTGGCGTCAAGCGCTACAAGGTCATCGAGTCCAAGGGAGACCTGCACCCGCAGATCTTGCTCCTCGGCCCGAAGGACGAGGTGCTGCACTACACGGCCATCCCGGAGAACGCCTACCTCCAGGTCGAGGACGGCCAGGAGGTGCGGGCCGGGACGCTGCTGGCCAAGTCGCCCCGGGCCATCGGCGGTACCCAGGACATCACCGGCGGCCTGCCCCGGGTCACCGAGCTCTTCGAGGCCCGCATCCCCAAGGACCCGGCGGTCATGGCCGAGATCGACGGCCGTGTGGAGCTGGGCGAGAAGCGCCGGGGCAAGCGCATCATCAAGGTCATCAACCCCGAGACCGGCGAGGTCCGGGAACACGCCGTGGCCCAGTCCAAGCACCTCCGGGTGCACACCGGGGACATGGTGCGGGCCGGGCAGCCCCTGGTGGACGGCCCGCTGCCGCCCCAGCAGATCCTGGCCATCCAGGGCGAGGAGCGGGTCCGAAACTACCTGGTGGAGGAGATCCAGAAGGTCTACCGGGCCCAGAGCGTGAGCATCGACGACAAGCACATCGAGATCATCGTTGCCCAGATGATGCGCAAGGTGCAGGTGGAGAAGCCCGGGGACTCCCGGCTCCTGCCCAACTCCCTGGTGGATCGCTGGCAGTTCCGGCGCACCGTCGACGAGCTGGTGGAGCAGGGCAAGACGCCGCCCACCGCGGTGCCCATGATCATGGGCATCACCAAGGCCTCGGTGCAGTCGGAATCCTTCATCTCGGCCGCCTCCTTCCAGGAGACCACCAAGGTCCTCACCGAGGCCGCCCTCCGGGGCAAGATGGACCGTCTCCAGGGTCTCAAGGAGAACGTCATCCTGGGCAACCTCATCCCGGCGGGCACCGGCTTCCGGGAGTACCTCCGGACCCGGGTGCGCAAGAAGGTGGACTTCTCCCAGTTCGCGGATCGGGAGCGCACGGCGCCCGTGCCGCCGGAGATGGAGGCCGCCGGCTAGGCCCGGGCGGGCTCCGGGGCTTGACCCGGGAGCCCGTTCGGGTAGACTTCTGACCCTTTTCCCGGCCCGGGCCGCCCGGGTCCGGCCAGATCGACACCATGCCGACCATCAACCAGCTCGTGCGCAAGGGCCGCCGGCCCCAGCGGCGCAAGTCCAAGAGCCCGGTCCTTGGCTCCTGCCCCCAGAAGCGGGGGGTGTGCGTCCAGGTCAAGACCATGACCCCGAAGAAGCCGAACTCGGCCCTTCGAAAGGTGGCCCGGGTCCGTCTCTCCAACGGCAAGGAGATCACGGCCTACATCCCCGGGGAGGGGCACAACCTCCAGGAGCACAGCATCGTCCTCGTCCGGGGAGGCCGGGTCCGGGACCTCCCGGGCGTCCGCTACCACGTCATCCGCGGCACCCTGGACGCCTCCGGCGTCGACGACCGGCGCCAGGGCCGTTCGAAGTACGGCGCCCGCCGGCCGAAGTAGCCCCTGCAACAGCCGCCGCCATGCCCCGCAACTACAAGTCCACCGCCCGCTTCCTCCAGCCGGACCCGCGCTTCGGGTCCAAGCTGGCCATGAAGTTCATCAACCAGATCATGTGGGATGGCAAGAAGTCCATCGCCATGCGGATCTTCTACGACGCCGTGGACATGGCCAGCAAGCGCCTCAAGGAAGTGCCCCCCGAGGAGGTCTTCGTCCGGGCCCTGGACAACGTCAAGCCGGCGGTGGAGGTGCGCAGCAAGCGCATCGGCGGCGCCACCTACCAGGTGCCCCGGGAGGTGGACCGGCGCCGGGCCCAGGCCCTGGCCATCCGCACCATCGTCAGCAACGCCCGGAAGAAGAAGGGCATGTCCATGGCCCGGCGGCTGGCCGCCGAGTTCGTGGATGCCTGCAACAACATGGGTGCCTCCGTCACCTGGAAGGAGAATGTCCACAAGATGGCCGAGGCCAACAAGGCCTACAGCCACTTCGCCCGCTAGCCACCGGGGGCCGCCCCGGCCCCTCCGGGCGGCCCCTGGTGGGCCGCCCGGCGCCGTTTCCGGCCCGCCATGCCCCGCCCCCAGGTCATCGTCCTGCGCCTGGACAAGGAGGACCGGCGCAAGTGCAGCCTGACGGCCCTGCGCCGCCGGCGCCCGGAAGGTTTCCGCTGGCTCGACTGCCGGCTCGGAGACCGGGTGGAGGTGGGGGAGGTGACCTTCCTCCATCCCAGGGGGGAGCTCCTGGGCCCGGCCGACGCCGGGCGCCCCCTGCTCCTGGTGGACTCCTCCTGGCGGGACCTGCCCCGGGTCCTCCGGGGGGTCGAGGGCGTCCTGCACCGCCGCCGGCTGCCGGCCGGCCTGCGCACCGCCTACCCCCGGCGTTCCCGGACCTTTCCGGACCCGGTTGCGGGCCTGGCCAGCATCGAGGCCCTGCACGCCGCCCTGGCCCGGCTGGGCTGGCGAGAAGACGGCCTCCTCGAGGGCTACCACTGGCGGGAGCTCTGGCTGGAGCGGAACGCGGCCCTCCTGCGGGCCTAGAATCCCCGACCATGGACCTGGGCGCCCTGCGCAACATCGGGATCGTCGCCCACATCGACGCCGGCAAGACCACGGTCACCGAGCGGTTCCTCTACTACACCGGGGTCGAGCACCGCATGGGCGAGGTCCACGAGGGCACGACGGTCATGGACTGGATGGCCGAGGAGCGGGAGCGGGGGATCACCATCACGGCCGCCGTCACCCGCTGCCCGTGGCGGGAGCACGTGGTCCAGCTCATCGACACCCCCGGGCACGTGGACTTCAGCGCCGAGGTGGCTCGCTCCCTCCGGGTCCTGGACGGAGCCGTGGTGGTGCTTTGCGCCGTCGCCGGCGTCCAGGCCCAGACCGAGACCGTCCTCCGCCAGGCCGAGCACTTCCACCTGCCCTGGCTGGCCTTCGTGAACAAGATGGACCGGGCCGGGGCCGACTTCCTGGCGGCGGTCCGCTCCCTGCGGAAGCGCCTGGGCGCTCCGGCCGTCCCGGTCCAGCTGCCGGCCGGCAGCGGCCCGGAGCTGCAAGGGGTCCTGGACCTCCTGGAGCCGGGCCTGCTCCGCTGGCGGCCAGGCAGCGACGGCCGGGAGTACGCCCGGGAGCCCGTCCCAGAGGCCCTCTGGGAGGAGGTGGCGGCGGCCCGCCGGCGGCTGGTGGAGGCGGTGGCCGAGACCGACGAGGCCCTGCTGGACGCCTACCTGACCGCCGACGGCCTGGGGACGGCCGAGCTCCGGGCGGGCCTGCGCCGGGCGGTGGCCCGCAGGGATCTGGTCCCGGTCCTGTGCGGGGCGGCCCTGCGCAACGTCGGCATCCAGCCCCTCCTGGACGCGGTGGTGGAGTGGCTGCCGTCTCCCCTGGAGCGGCCGCCGGTCCGGGGCTGGCTGCCCGGGGACCCGGGCACCGAGGTCCTGCGCCATCCCCGGGAGGACGAGCCCTTCTGCGGCCTGGTCTTCAAGCTCCAGCACGACGCCCACGGGGTCCAGGCCTTCTGCCGGGTGTACAGCGGCCGCATCCGGGAGGGGGACCAGGTGCACAACGCCCGGACCGGCCGGGCCGAGCGGGTGCAGCAGGTCCTCCTGGCCCACGCCGACCACCGGGAGCGCCTCCGGGAGGCCGGTCCCGGGGCGATCGTGGTCCTCACGGGCCTTCGCCAGGCGGCGACCGGCGACACCCTCCACGCCCGGGGGGCGCCCATCGCCCTGCACCCCATCGAGTTCCCGGAGCCGGTCATCCGCCAGAGCATCGAGCCCAGGAGCGTCGCCGACCGGGACCGCCTCCTGGCGGCCCTCGCCGCCCTGGACCGGGAGGACCCCACCCTCCGGGTGGAGGTGGACGAGGACTCGGGCCAGGCGGTCCTGGCCGGTCTGGGCGAGCTGCACCTGGAGGTGGCCCTGCACCGCCTGGCCCGGGACTTCCGGGTGAACGCCCGGGCGGGCCGGCCCCTGGTGGCCTACCGGGAGTCCATCCGGGAGGCCGCCGAGGCCGAGGGGCAGGCCCAGCGGCCCCTGGCCGAGGGCGGCTACCAGGTGGTCACCGCCCGGGTCCAGGTGGAGCCCGCCGACGTGGCCAGGCCGGAGCTGGAGGTGGCGGCGGACCTGGGGCTCCTGGAGCGCCCGGTCCGGGAGGCCTTCCTGGCCGAGGCCGCGAGCCTCCTGGACCGGGGCGGGGACCTCGGCTTCCCCCTGGCCCGGCTGCGGGCCACGGTCCGGGAGCTGGCCTGGCAGCCCTCGGGGGCGGCACCGGGGGCGGACCTCCTCCTGGGTGCGGTCTCCCGGGCCCTGGACCGGGCCTTCGACGGCCGGGCTCTCCTCCTGGAGCCGGTGATGGCCCTCCGGGTGGAGGTGCCCGAGGAGTTCCTGAGCGGGGTCCTGGCCGACCTCCAGGCCCGCCAGGCCGAGGTCGAGGATCTGGAGATCGCCGGGGGGCTCCGGCGGATCCGGGCCCGGGTGCCCCTGGAGCGGATGTTCGCCTACTCCACCGACCTGCGCTCCCTGACCCAGGGCCGGGGGCAGTTCAGTCTGGAGCCCGCGGGCTACCAGCCGGTCCCGCCGGAGCGAGCCCGGGGTCTCGGCCTGGCGGTCTAGGGCGGTGCCGGGCTTTCCCGGCCCGGCGCCTTGACCCTGGGCTGCCTACTGCTAGAATTCCTGGCCGCTTTCGGCGGCAGGTCCAGTCCAGGGCGCTTCCAGACCGTCTTCCCCGGCGTTCCTCGCGCCCCCAGGGGGGGATCCTGCCGTTCCGACGCTGCGGCCCTCCCGCAGTTCCGAAGAGCCCGACCCGCAGACATGGGGAATCGCATCCAGATCCGCCTCGAGGCCTACGACCACGAGGCCATCGACCAGGCCACCGAATCCATCCTGGAGGCGGCGCGCCTGACCGGGGTCAAGGTGTCGGGACCGATCCCGCTGCCGACCCGCATCGAGCGGTACACGGTCCTCCGCTCGCCACACATCGACAAGAAGTCCCGGGAGCAGTTCGAGATCCGCACGCACAAGCGGCTCATGTACCTCCTGGACCCGACCCCCCAGACCGTCGATGCCCTCAACCGGCTGGTGCTCAGTGCAGGAGTGGACGTCCGCATCAAGGTCTGAGCGCCGGCCCGACCGGTCCCGCATGCTCCTGCTGGAGCCGCTGCGAATTTCCCGAATGGATCCCGGGACGACTGAAGAGAGATGCCCGACACCAAGTTCCTGCTGGCACGGAAGAAGGGGATGACCCAGGTCTTCCGGGAGGACGGCACGGTGGTGCCGGTCACGATCCTGGAAGCGGGCCCGTGCACGGTCACCGGTCTCCGCACCCGGGAGCGGGACGGCTACACCGCCGTCCAGCTCGGCTTCCTCCCGGCCCGGGCGAAGCACGTCCGCAAGCCCCAGCGGGTCGCCGCCGAGAAGGCCGGGGTCAAGCCCCACCGGGTCCTCCGGGAGTTCCGGGTGGCCGCGGTGGAGGCCTGGCGGACCGGCCAGGAGCTGCGCTGCGACCTGTTCCAGCCCGGCGACGTGGTGGACATCGCCGGCACCTCCAAGGGCCGGGGCTTCGCCGGCACGGTGAAGGCCCACGGATTCTCCCGGGGGCCGGAGACCCACGGTTCCATGAACGTCCGGGCGCCCGGTTCGATCGGCTGCTCCGCCTACCCCGCCCGGGTCTTCAAGGGCACGCGCATGGCCCGTCACCACGGCGCCCGGCGCGCCACGATCAAGAACCTGGTGATCGAGGCCGTGGAGCCCGACCTGGGCCTGATCCTGGTCCGGGGCGGCGTCCCCGGGCCGCCCAACGGCATCCTCGAGATCCGCAGCGCCAAGGCCCCGACGCCTGGGGCCTTCCGTCGTTCCCGGCAGGCCGGCTCCCTCCACGCCCCGGGACGGCCGGCCCCCGAAGCCGCCGCCGAGGAGACCGCGGGAGGCGAGGAGGAGTAGTCCGATGGTGCGCATCCCCACCTACGACGTGGCCACCGCCGCCAGCGGCGAGCGGGAGTTCGACAGCGCCGCCCTGGGCGAGCGGGTCCTGTACCGCACCCTCAAGGAGGTGCTGGTCCAGTACCTGGCCAACCGCCGGCAGGGCGACGCCCATACCAAGGTGCGCTCGGAGATCTCCGGCCACCGGAAGAAGCCCTGGAAGCAGAAGAAGACCGGTCGCGCCCGGCACGGCGACCGGCGCAGTCCGCTCTGGCGGGGAGGGGCGACGGTCTTCGGCCCGCGCAACGACCGCCATTGGCACTACTACCTGCCCCGGCGGCAGCGGCTCGTGGCCCTGAGCGGCGCCTTGCTGGGCAAGCTCCAGGACGGCGAGGTCCGGGAGTTCCGGGGCCTCTCCCTGGAGACCCCCTCGGCCAAGACCGCCCGCAAGCTGCTGACCGAGTGCGCCGGTGCAGGCAGCGTCCTGGTCCTCCTCCGGGAGCATGACCCGGTGCTCTGGCTGTCCTTCCGGAACTTCCCCCGGGTCTCGGTCCGGCCCGCCGCCGAGGCCACGGCCTACGACCTCCTGGCGCACCGCTGGGTCCTGGCCCAGGAGGGCGCCCTGGACGTCCTCCAGGCCCGCTGCACCGCCGGCCGTGCGGCGCAGGCGACCGCCGCCACGAGCAGTGAGGAGGAGCAGGCATGACCAGCCTCCAGGAGTGCTACCGCATCATCCTCAAGCCTGTCCTGACCGAGAAGTCCACGGACGAGCAGGCCCGGGACAACGTCTACCGCTTCGAGGTGGCGCCCGGCGCCAACAAGATCGAGATCAAGGCCGCCATCGAGCGCCTCTTCGAGGTGAAGGTGCGCAAGGTGCGGACCCAGATCCGGCCGGGCAAGCCGCGCCGTCGCGGCCTCACCGCCTACCACACCCCGGCCCGCAAGATCGCCATCGTGGCGCTCGAGGAAGGCCAGAAGATCGAGCTGATGTGAGCGGGGGAGCCTGACCCATGGGCATCAAGACCTACAAGCCGACCTCGCCCGGGCGCCGTGGCGCCTCGGTCCTGGACCGGGCGGAGATCACCCGGCAGAAGCCGGAGAAGAGCCTGCTCGCACCCCTCAAGAAGAGCGGCGGCCGGAACAACCTCGGCCGGGTGACCGTGCGCCATCGGGGCGGCGGCCACAAGCGGCGCTACCGGATCATCGACTTCAAGCGGGACAAGGACGGCGTCCCGGCCAAGGTCGCGCACATCGAGTACGACCCGAACCGCAGCGCCTACATCGCCCTGCTCCACTACGCCGACGGCGAGAAGCGCTACATCCTCTGGCCCAAGGGCCTCAAGCAGGGCGACCTCGTCACCTCCGGCCCGGGCTCGGAGCCGAAGATCGGTTGCGCCATGACCCTGGCCGACATCCCCCTCGGCCTGGAGGTGCACAACGTCGAGCTGCGTCCCGGCCAGGGCGGCAAGATGGTCCGTGCCGCCGGCACCTCCGCACGCCTGGCCGCCCGGGAGGGCAAGTACGCCCTCCTGTCCCTGCCCAGCGGCGAGCTGCGCAAGGTGCTGGTCACGTGCCGGGCCACGATTGGCGAGGTGGGCAACGCCGACCACCAGAACGTCACCCTGGGCAAGGCCGGCCGCAAGCGCCACATGGGCAAGCGGCCCCACGTCCGGGGCGTCGCCATGTACCCGGCCGCCCACCCCCACGGTGGGGGTGAAGGCCGCACCAAGGGCAAGCACCCGGTGTCCCCGTGGGGCAAGCCTGCCAAGGGGTCGAAGACCCGTAACCGCCGGAAGCCCGGCAGCAAGCTCATCGTTCGCCGTCGCAAGAGAGGAGTCCGCTAGGCCATGGGGCGCAGTGTCAAGAAGGGACCGTGGGTGGACCCCCGGGTCCACCGCAAGGTGCTCAAGGCCCTGGAGACCGGGGATCGGCAGCCGATCCGCACCTGGTCCAGGGCGAGCACCATCCTTCCCGAGTACGTCGGGCTGACCTTCATGGTCCACAACGGCAAGACCTTCTGGAAGGTCTTCGTCACCGAGGACATGGTCGGCCACCGTCTCGGCGAGTTCTCCCCGACCCGGACCTTCCGCGGCCACACCAAGGGCAAGTAGCCAGTACCCGGACATGGAATTCCGCGCCGTCCACCGCTTCGCACGGATCGCCGCCTCCAAGGCCCGGCCGGCCGCCGACCTGATCCGTGGCCGGGACGTGAACATGGCCCTGGAGCTCCTCGAACACCACCCGAGCCGGGGCGCCTACCTCCTGGCCAAGGTGCTTCGCTCCGCCGTCGCCAACGCCGCCCAGGACGACGCTGTCGACGTCAACCGCCTGGTGGTGGTGGACGCCCGGGCCGACGGAGGCCCCCTCCTCCAGGGCCGGATGCGCTGGCGGCCGGGCCCCATGGGCCGAGCCATGCCCATCCGCCGTCGGACCTCCCACCTGAAGGTCACCCTCGCCGAGAAGGAGGGCCAGTAGACATGGGCCAGAAGATCCATCCCATCGGCTTCCGCGTCGGCATCTCCGAGCCCTGGCGTTCCCGCTGGTTCGCCCGGGGCCGGAATTACGCCGACAAGCTGCTCATGGACTTCCGCATCCGGGAGGTCATCCGCAAGCGCTTCCGCAAGGGGATCATCTCCCGGATCGACATCCAGCAGCGCGGAGATCGGGTGACGATCTACCTGCGCTGCACCCGCAAGGGCGAGGTCATCGGCCGCGGTTATGCCACCCGGGACGCCCTGGTGGCCGACCTGGAGCAACTGACGGGCATGGAGGTCAAGCTGGACATCCAGGAGGTCCGGCACTGGGACCTGGACGCCCAGACCGTCGCCGAGAACCTGGCGGCCGCCACCGAGCGCCGGGTGTCGCCCCGGCGGCAGATGAAGCGCGTCCTTGAGAACTGCATGAACGCCGGCGCCGAGGGCGTGAAGATCCAGGTCAGCGGGCGTATTGACGGCGCCGAGATGAGCCGGACCCTCACCCAACGGGCGGGCCGCATTCCCCTCCAGACCCTGGACGCCCGCATCGACTACGGCTTCTCGGAGGCGAAGACCGTGGCCGGGATCGTCGGCGTCAAGGTCTGGATCTTCAGCGGGCGCGACGAGAACGAGATCTGAGGCGGGGAGGAAGCAGCCATGTTGATGCCCAAACGAGTCAAGTACCGAAAGACCCAGCGGGGCCGTGTCAAGGGCAAGGCCACCCGGGGCAACACCGTGGCCTTCGGCGACTTCGGTCTCCAGGCCCTCGAGTGGTGCTGGCTGTCGGCGCGGACCATCGAAGCCGGCCGGGTGGCGGCGACCCGGGCGGCGGGCGAGGCCCGGCTGTGGATCCGGGTCTTCCCCCACAAGTCCGTGACCGCCAAGCCCCAGGAAGTGCGCATGGGCTCCGGCAAGGGCGATGTCGACCGCTGGGTGGCCGTCGTCAAGCCCGGGACCATCCTCTACGAGCTGGGCGGGGTCGACGAGCGCACCGCCCGCAAGGCCTTCAACCGCGTTGCCCACAAGATGCCGGTGCGGGTGCGCATGGTCGCCCGCAAGCACATCTAGGAGCTCGGAGAGGACCATGAAGCCCCAGGAGATACGCGGCAAGGAGGACGCCGAGATCCTCTTCGACATCGAGCAGCTCGAGAAGGAGCTGTTCCAGCTCCGCTTCCGGTCCCTCACCGAGGGCATTGCGGACCCGGCCCGGATCCGGCGCGTGCGCCGGGACCTGGCCCGCATGAAGACCATCCTCCTCGAGCGCCAGCTCCAGATTCGCGGCCAGGAGTCGCGTTAGGCAGGCGAAGGATTCGATGACCGACAACCAGACCCAGCAGGAGACTCCGCCCCGCCCGGCCCGGGGGCAGCGCAAGGCGCTCCGGGGCACGGTGGTGTCCGACGCCATGGAGCGGACCATCGTGGTCCAGGTGGAGCGCATGGCCAGGCATCCCCGCTACCGGAAGACCATCAAGGTGCGGCGGAAGTTCTACGCCCACGACCAGGAGAACCAGGCCAAGGTCGGGGACGTGGTGGAGATCATGTCCACCCGCCCCCTGTCCAAGCTCAAGCGCTGGCGCCTGGTCCGGATCATCCAGTCCGCCCCCCGGCGCGGCTGAACGAGGCACTACCAGGACCCACCCAGAGCAGCAGGCAGGGAAGAACGATGATCCAGATGCAGACCCGCTTGGACGTCGCCGACAACAGCGGCGCCAAGGTCGTGCAGTGCATCAAGGTGCTGGGCGGCACCAACCGCCGCTTCGCCGGCCTCGGCGACGTCGTCGTGGCCTCGGTGAAGAAGGCCCAGCCCGGTTCCGACGTCAAGTCTGGCCAGGTGGTGCGCGGCGTCATCGTCCGTACCCGGCAAAGGGTACGCCGTCGGGACGGCTCCTACGTCCGCTTTGACAGCAACGCCCTGGTGTTGGTGGACAACGAGGGCAACCCTCGTGGCACCCGGATCTTCGGCGCCGTGGCCCGGGAGCTGCGGGAACGCAACTTCATGAAGATCGTTTCCCTGGCCCAGGAGGTGGTCTGAGATGCACGTCAAGCGAGGCGACCAGGTAGTGGTCATCGCCGGCAACGAACGCGGCAAGCGCGGCCGGATCCTGCGTGTCCTCCCCAAAGAGAACCGTGTGGTGGTGGAGGGCGTCAACATCCGGGTCAAGCACCTGCGCAAGACCCAGGCCAATCCCCAGGGGGGACGCATCGAGCGCGAGTTCCCCATCCACGTCTCCAACGTGCTGCTGTGGTCCGAGAAGGCCGGCAAGGGCGTCCGGGTCCGGCAGCAGGTCCAGGACGGACGCAAGGTCCGCGTTGGCATCCCCTGTGGCACCGTCTTCGATTGAAGCCATGACCCGTCTCCTCGACAAGTACCGCCAGGAGATCGTTCCCGCCCTCGAGGAGCGCTTCCGCTTCGGCAACCGTCTGGCCATCCCGCGCCTCGAGAAGATCGTGGTGAGCATGGGCGTCGGCCGGGCGGTCGAGACCCGCACGCGCCTCGACGCCGCGGTCGCCGACCTGGCCCGGATCACCGGCCAGAAGCCGGTGATCCGCAAGGCCCGCAAGTCGGTGTCCGGGTTCCGCCTCCGGGAGGGGATGCCGGTGGGTTGCATGGTCACCCTGCGGGAGCGGCGCATGTACGAGTTCCTGGACCGCCTGATCTCGGTGGTCCTGCCGCGGATCCGGGACTTCCGGGGGCTGCGGGACAACTTCGACGGGCACGGCAACTTCAGCCTCGGCCTCAGCGAGCAGACCCTCTTTCCGGAGATCGATCTGGACAAGATCGAGTTTCCCCAGGGCATGAACATCACCATCGTCACCACCGCCCGCACCGACGAGGAAGGTCGGGCGCTCCTCGAGGGCTTCGGCATGCCCTTCCGTCGCCAGGCCGAGCAGGCCGCCTGATCCAGCAACCATGGCCAAGAAGAGCGTCACCCTGCGCCAGGAGAAGCGCGAGCAGCTGGTGCGTCGCTACGCCGAGCGGCGTGCGGCCTTGAAAGCCATCGTTCGGGACCCGAAGGCCTCTCTGGAGGAGAAGCTGGCGGCCTCCTGGAAGCTGGCCGCCCTGCCTCGGGACAGCAGTCCGGTGCGCCTGCGCAACCGCTGCGCCATCACGAGCCGGCCCCGGGCCTACTACCGGCGCTTCGGCGTCTCCCGTCTCGTCTTCCGGCGTCTCGCCCACAAGGGCGAGCTTCCGGGTGTCCGCAAGGCCTCGTGGTAGGGGAGGAATCGCCATGGTCATGACCGACCCCATCGCCGACATGCTCACCCGGATCCGCAACGGCATCCAGGTGCGGCGCCGCTACGTGGACGTGCCGTCCTCGCGGATCAAGAGCGGCATCGCCCTGGTCCTGAAGGAAGAGGGCTACATCGAAAACGTGGAGGCCCGTGAGGACGAGCGGGGCTTCGGCCTCCTGCGCATCCACCTCCGCTACGACCAGGATGGGCGCAGCGCCATCACCGAGCTGAAGCGAACGTCCAAGCCGGGCTGCCGGGTCTACACCAGCAGCCGGGAGGTTCCCGAGGTCCGCCGTGGCCTGGGAGTGGCCATCCTGTCCACTCCCAAGGGCGTCATGAGCGGGCGCAAGGCCGCCGCCGAGAAGGTGGGCGGTGAAGTCCTGTGCACGGTGTTTTGAAGCCATGTCCCGCATCGGCAAGACGCCCGTTCCCCTGCCGTCCGGCGTGACCGTGAAGGTCGCCGGCGACTCCTTCGAGGTCCATGGCCCGAAGGGCAGCCTGCGGTTTCCCCTGTTCCCCGAGGTCGCCATCCGGGTCGAGGACGGCGTCGCCTACGTGGAGCGGACCGGGGCCGGTGGGGAGCGCCAGGCCCGGGCCTACCACGGGCTCGTCCGGGCCCACCTGGCGAACATGGTCCAAGGTGTCAGCGAGGGCTTCACCAAGGTCCTCGAGATCGTCGGCACGGGCTGGAACGCCAAGGTGCAGGGCAACGCCGTGGAGCTGCAGATCGGTTTCTGCCATCCGGTGGTGTGCACCGCCCCCGAGGGGGTGACGGTCACCGTTCCCACCCCGAACCAGATCGTCATCAGCGGTCCCGACAAGCAGAAGGTCGGCCAGTTCGCCGCCAACGTGCGTCGGGTCCGCCCGCCCGAGCCCTACAAGGGCAAGGGCATCCGCTACCAGGGTGAAGAGGTGCGCCGCAAGGTCGGCAAGTCCCTCAGCTGATCATGGACCATCTCCAGCAACGCAAGAAGTGGCGCCGCCGGCTGCGGAAGCGCCTGGGTGTCCGCCGTCGGTTGCGCCTGGCGGGCGACCGCCCCCGGCTCTCGGTCTACCGGAGCCACAAGCACATCCTGGCCCAGGTCATCGACGACCAGGCCGGTCACACCCTGGCCGCCGCCAGCGACTACGAAGCAGCACTGCGCCAGGAGCTGGCGGGCAAGCCCAAGCAGGAGCGGGCCGCTGCGGTGGGTCGCTTGGTGGCCGAGCGGGCTCGGGCCGCGGGGGTCGAGAAGGTGGCCTTCGACCGGGGCGCCTACCGTTACCACGGCCGCGTGAAGGCCCTCGCCGAGGCCGCCAGGGGGGCGGGACTCCAGTTCTGATCGGGAGACAAGATGGCCAAGCCCAAGTTCGAGTTCATGGACCGTACCGAGGCCGAGAAGGTCGGCGAGCTGAAGGAAGAGCGCCTCAAGGTCAACCGCTCCGCCAAGGTGGTGAAGGGCGGCCGCCGCTTCTCCTTCTCCACCCTGACCGTGGTGGGGAACCAGGACGGCATCGTCGGCTTCGGCTTCGGCAAGGCCAAGGAGATCCCCCTGGCCATGCAGAAAGCGATGAAGGACGGCCGCAAGCACCTGATCCGGGTGCCCCGGGTCGGCACCACCATCCCCCACGAGGTGGAGGGGCGCTACTGCTCGTCCAAGGTGCGCCTGATTCCGGCCGCGCCCGGCACCGGGATCATCGCCGGGGGCACGGTGCGGGCGGTGCTGGAGCTGGCCGGCGTCAAGGACGTCCTCAGCAAGGCCTACGGTTCCACCAACCCGGTCAACCTGGTCAAGGCCACGATCGATGCCCTGGCCCGGCTGCGGACCAAGGAAGAGATCGAGGAGATCCGAGGAGTGAAGCTCTGATGCAGGTTCACGACGTCACTGCCAAGGGAGTCTCGCACCGGCCCCGCAAGCGGCTCGGTCGCGGTCCGGGCTCGGGCACGGGCAAGACCGCTGGCCGGGGCCACAAGGGCCAGCGCTCCCGCTCCGGCGTGAGCCGCCGGCCGGGCTTCGAGGGCGGGCAGATGCCCCTCTTCCGGAAGGTGCCGAAGCGGGGCTTCACCAACGCCCGCTTCAAGAAGCACTACACACTGGTGAACGTCGAGCGTCTCAACCACTTCCCCGACGGCGCCGAGGTCGACCTGGACCAGGTCCTGGCCGCCGGCCTGACCCGGCGCAGCGGCGACCGCCTGAAGGTCCTCGGGGAAGGCGAGCTGCAGCGCCGGCTCGTGGTCCGGGCGCATCGCTTCTCGGCGGCGGCCCGGGCCAAGATCGAGGCCGCAGGCGGCAGCGTGGAGGTCCTCGACTAGAGCAGGCCATGGACCAGCTCCTCGCCCTGTTTCGGATCCCGGAGCTGCGCCGGAAGATCAGCGTCACCTTCCTGATGCTGCTCATCTACCGCCTGGGCTTCCAGGTGCCCCTGCCGGGGCTCAACCTGGCCCAGGTCAAGACGGCCGCCGAGAAGGTCGCCCAGGGCGCCTTTGGCGGCCTGTTCGGCATCATGAACGCCTTCACCGGGGCAGGGATCGGCAACGCCGTCATCTTCTCCCTGGGGGTGATGCCCTACATCTCGGCCTCCATCATCTTCAGCCTGCTGGTGAAGGTCCTGCCCTCCCTGGAGGCCCTGTCGAAGGAGGGGGCGGCGGGCCAGAAGAAGATCAACCAGTACACGCGTCTGGCGACGGTGCCGATCTGCATCCTGCAGGCGATCTTCATCCTCTTCGGGGTGATCCTGAACCCGAACTACGGCCTGGTCACCGGTCAGGTGTCCATGGCCTACGGCCTGCTGGTGATCCTGGCCCTTACCGCTGGCACGATGTTCATCATGTGGCTGGGGGAGCAGATCACGGAGTACGGGATCGGTAACGGTGTCTCCCTGATCATCATGGCCGGCATCATCGCCCGGCTGCCGAGCTCCCTGAAGCAGTTTCTGGCGGTGAGCGACGATCCCCGGCAGATGTCGGTGATCCTGGCGGCCATCTGGGCCGGCGTGGTCCTGGTGGTGGTCTACATCCACCGTGGCCAGCGGCGGATCCCCATCCAGCAGGCCAAGCTGACCCGGGGTAGAAAGGTCATCGGTGGCGCCCGCCACTACCTGCCCCTGCGGGTCAACCAGGCCGGCGTCATGCCGATCATCTTCGCCGGCGCCTTGTTCATGGCGCCGAACCTCCTGGCGACGGTCCCGGGCCTGCGGTGGATGGGGGAGGTGTTCCGGCCGGGCAGCTTCCTGTACATCGTCTGCTACGCGAGCCTGATCTTCTTCTTCTCCTTCTTCTGGGTGCGCCTGATGTTCCAGCCGGAGGAGATCGCCAACAACCTGAAGGAGTATGGGTCCTTCATCCCGGGCATCCGGCCCGGCAAGGCCACGGCGGACTACCTGTCCTTCGTCCTGGACCGGATCACCCTGGCGGGGGCGGCCTTCCTGGCGGTCATCGCCATCCTGCCGAACCTGGTCACGTCGAATCTGCGCATCCCGCTGATGGTGTCCTACTTCATGGGCGGTACCTCGATCCTGATCGTGGTATCGGTGGCCCTGGACATCGTCGACAGCCTCAACAGTCACCTGCTGATGCGCAACTACGATGGCTTCATGAAGGCTGGGGGCACCGGCTGGGCCAGGAGGAGGCAGTAACGGTGATCGTCGTCCTCCTGGGGCCGCCTGGAGTGGGCAAGGGGACCCAGGGCAGCCGGGCCGCCGAGTCGGAGGGCTGGCTGCACCTCTCCACCGGCGACATCCTCCGGGAGGAGGTGGCCCGGGAGACGGCCCTGGGCCTCCAGGCCCGGCAGTACATGGAGCGGGGCGACCTGGTCCCCGACGGGCTGATGGTCGACATGGTCGCGGGCCGCCTCCGGGACATCCCCGAGGACCAGGTGCTGCTCCTGGACGGCTTCCCCCGGACCCTGGCCCAGGCCGAGGCCCTGGAGGAGACGGCGGGTGGCGGCACCTTGGGCCTGGCGCTATACTTCTACGCCCCTGTCGCCGTGCTCGCGGCCCGGCTCGTGGGTCGGGGCCGTGCCGACGACTCTCGGAAGGTGGTGGAGCGCCGGCTCGCCGTCTACCGGGAGACCACTGAACCCCTGGTGGCGTGGTATCGCGACCGGGGACTGCTCCAGGAGATCGACGCCGACCGCCCGGTGGAGGCCATCCAGGAGGAGATCATCCAGATCGTTCGCAACAAGCTCGCTGCTCGCACCTGAACGGCGCCCCGCGCCCCCCATGGCCAAGGAAGAACCCATAACCGCCCAGGCGATTGTCCGCGAAGCCCTCCCAAACGCAATGTTTCGGGTGGAGCTGGAGAATGGGCACATGGTCCTGGCCAACATCTCCGGGCGGATGCGCATGCACTACATCCGCATCCTCCCGGGGGACACCGTCACCGTGGAGATGTCGCCCTACGACCTCACCCGGTGCCGGATCGTGTACCGGGGAGAGCGCCGCCCGGGGACCCGCAGCGGCACCTCCCGTCGCCGTCGCAGCCGCCGCCGGCGGCGTTGAAGCCGAGAGAAGAACCATGAAGGTCCGCTCCAGTGTTCGTCGCATGTGTGACCATTGCAAGATCATCCGCCGCCACGGCAAGGTGCGGGTGATCTGCAGCCGTGACCCCCGCCACAAGCAGCGGCAGGGTTGAAACCCCTCTTCCCCGACAGCCAAGAACCGAGAGCCATCCCACATGCCGCGCGTCATCGGCGTCGACATTCCCGGCAACAAGCGCACCGTGATCGCCCTGACCTACATCCTGGGGATCGGGCCGACCCGGGCGGCGGAGGTCTGCCTGGCCCTGGAGCTTGACCCGGACAAGCGGGCGAAGGACCTGAGCGACGAGGAGCTCGGCGCCCTGGCCGCGCACCTGGAGCGCACCTATACCCTGGAAGGGGGCCTGCGCCGGCAGGTGGCGGGCAACATCAACCGTCTGCGGGAGATCGCCTGTTATCGGGGTCTGCGCCACCGCCGTGGCCTGCCCGTGCGCGGCCAGCGCAGCCGGACCAACGCTCGGACCCGGAAGGGCCCGCGCAAGACCGTCGCCGGCAAGAAGTCCGTCAAGGCGATGAAGTGATCCGGGACCGGAACCAGACAGCAGCGAAGACATCGGAATGAGCGCCGCCAAGAGCCGCAAGTCCAGGTCGAAGAAGGTCGGATCCAGGGGCGTCGCCCACATCCGCTCCACCTTCAACAACACCATCATCAGCCTCACCGACTCCTACGGCCAGGTCATCGCCTGGCAGTCGGCGGGTTCCGTGGGCTACAAGGGCGCCCGCAAGTCCACCCCCTTCGCCGCCCAGCTCGCCTCCTCCCGGGTGGCCGAAACGGCCTACAAGATGGGCCTCCGCGAGGTGGACGTGCGGGTCAAGGGCCCTGGTTCCGGGCGGGAGAGCGCCATCCGCGGTCTCGCCCAGGGCGGCCTTCGGGTCCTCACCATCGAGGACGTCACCCCCCTTCCCCACAACGGCTGCCGGCCCCGCAAGAAGCGCCGCGTCTGATCCATGGCTCGATTCACTGGGAACGTCTGTCGCCTGTGCCGTCGGGAGGGCTACAAGCTCTTCCTCAAGGGTCGCCGCTGCGAGAGCGAGAAGTGCGCCGTGGACCGGCGCAACGTGCCCCCGGGTACGAACATCCGCTCCCGCCCCCGGCGCCTGTCGGACTACGGCGTGCACCTGCGGGAGAAGCAGAAGGTCAAGCGGATCTATGGCGTCCTGGAACGCCAGTTCAAGCGCTACTTCCACATGGCCGAGCGCATGAAGGGGAACACGGGGGTCAACCTCCTGACCATCCTCGAGCGCCGGCTGGACAACGTCGTGGATGCCGCCGGCCTGTCCCTGTCCCGGCCCCATGCCCGGCAGCTCATCGTCCACGGCCATTTCACGGTCAACGGTCGCCGGGTCGACGTGCCGAGCTACATGGTCCGCCCGGGCGACGTGATCGCACCCAAGAGCAGGGAGCGCACCCGCAAGCTGGTGGCCGAGCTCCTGGAGCTCAACAGCGACAAGACCCCGCCGGCGTGGCTGGCGGTGGACAAGGGCAGCGCCTCGGTCAAGGTGCTGCACAACCCCGCCCGGGTGGATGTCCGCTTCCCGGACATCCAGGAACAGTTCATCGTCGAGTTCTGCTCCCGCTAGGGCAGGCACGGCTGGAGGGAGGAACATGCGCATTCGCTGGCGAGACTTCGAGCTGCCGTCCGGTGTCAAGCTGGACGAGGCCACCGCGACCGCGACCTACGGTCGCTTCGTGGTCGAGCCCTTCGAACGGGGCTTCGGCCACACCATCGGCAACGGACTGCGCCGGGTGCTGCTCTCCTCCATCGAGGGGGCCGCGGTGACGGCCCTGCAGCTCGAGGGGGTCGAGCACGAGTTCAAGTCCATCGAGGGCGTCCAGGAGGACGTGCCCTACATTGTCCTGGCCTGCAAGCGCCTGCGGGTCCGCCTGGAGGGCGGGGAGACGCCGGTCCACCTGCACTTCAAGAAGACCGGGCCCTGCACGGTCACGGCGGCCGACCTGGAGTGCCCCACGGGGGTGAGCGTCGTCAACCAGGACCTGCAGCTGTGCACGATCACGGGCGAGGGGCGCACCCTGGAGGGCACCCTCACGGTGCGCCGGGGCCGGGGCTACGTGGCCGCCGAGGAGACCGGTGAACCCATGGACCAGGTCGGGCTGATCCCCCTGGACGCGGCCTTCTCCCCGGTGAAGCGGGTCCGCTACAGCATCGAGGCCACCCGCGTCGGCAAGTTCACCAACTACGATCGCCTGGTCCTGGAGGTCTGGACCGACGGCACGGTGGACCCGCGCATGGCCCTGGTGGAGGCGGGCAAGATCTACCGCAAGCACCTGAACCCCTTGGTCCAGTTCGGCGAGGCCCTGCACGGCGTACCGGTGGTGGACGAGGTCAAGGCCATCGACGCCGCGGCCGAGCGCCGGCGGGATCGGGTCAGCGCCCTGCTCCACGAGCCGATCGACAAGCTCGACCTCTCCACCCGGGCCCGCAACTGCCTGGACGCCGCCGGCATCCAGACGCTGGAGGACCTGGTCTTCAAGACCCGGGAGGAGCTCCTGGACATCAAGAACCTCGGCCAGACCGTGCTCACCGAGATCGAGAAGAAGCTGG
Organism: uncultured Planctomycetales bacterium; assembly: GCA_964389745.1. GTDB lineage: Bacteria > Planctomycetota > UBA1135 > UBA1135 > UBA1135 > CAYMFV01. Next base: position 32,844 of record CAYMFV010000001.1, read on the forward strand.
GCGAGCTCGACCTCGAGGTGGGCATGGATCGTGAGGCCATCCTGGGCCAGTCCTGACCGCACCTGGAACCATGCGCCACCGCGTCAAGACCCGCAAGCTCTCCCGGACCAGCGCCCATCGCCGGGCCCTGGCCCGCAACCTGGCCGCGGCGCTCATCGAGCATGAGCGCATCGAGACCACTGTGGTCAAGGCCAAGGCCCACCGGCCCTTCGTCGAAAAGCTGGTGACCCTGGCGAAGCACAAGAACCTGCACAACTACCGCCGCGCCCTGGCCTTGCTGGGGAACAACGAGGCGGCCGTGGCCAAGCTCTTCCAGGTCATCGGTCCGCGCTTCGCCGAGCGGCCGGGTGGCTATACCCGGATCCTGAAGCTCTCCCGGCCCCGTCTCGGGGACAAGGCGCCCCGGGCGATCTTCGAGTTCGTGGAGCGCTCCCCGAAGGACGAGAGCGCCGAGGTCGAGGAGGCCTGAAGGCCCTGACCTGGGGGCGGTTGGCCCGCGACCGCCCTAGACCGCGCCCGCTGCCGGAGCCTGTGTCCGGGAGCGGGCGCGCCCGTTTCGCGGCCGTCCGGAAACCACCCGGACCCGGCCCGGGCCCAGGACCGCTTCCAGGGACTGGACCAGGGAGCCCGACACGGCCACCTGCCACTCGCCCGAGGCCCGGAGCATCCGGGACTCGCCGTCCGGCCCCTCGTAGACGAAGCGGACCACCGAGCGGCCGGGGCAGGCCTTGAGGATGCGTGCCACCGCCTCCAGGGGCGGCTGGCTGCCCGCCAGGTGCAGCTCCAGGTCCCCCTGGAGATGGAGCTCCTGGCGCTCAGCGAGGGTCTCGATCCGCTCCACCCGGAGCTCCACCTCCTCGCCGTTGCTGCTCAGGACGCCGTGGAAGAGGCCAACCTGGTCCTCGACCACCATGTCCCGGCAGGCCTCGTAGGCCTCGGGCCAGACCAGGGCCGCCACCGAGCCGTGGAGGTCCTCGATGCGCAGGCGGGCGTACTTCCGGGACGGGTCCTTTCGGGTCGGGCGCACCTGCACGGCGCTGGCGATGCCGGCCAGGGTCACCTCCTGGCCGTCGCCGGCGTCCTGGAGGTTGGCCGTGGTCCAGGGCGTGAGTCCCGCCAGGACGTCCCGGTAGGGATCCAGGGGATGCCGGGTGAGGTACAGGCCCAGGGACTCCTTCTCCATGGCCAGGGCCCGCTTGCGGTCCTCCTCGGTCACGGCGCCGGCGTCGGCCGGGCCGGTGCCCGGTGCCGGGGTCGAGGCCGGTTCCGGTCCGCCGTTCCCCGTGGCCGCCGCCGCGAAGAGCAGGCCCTGGCCCCGGCGCCGATCCTCGGCCTGCCGCTGGGCGATGCACAGGCTCTCCTCGAGGCCGTCCAGGAGGACCACCCGGTTCGGGTGGAAGGTGGCCAGGGCGCCGGCCTTCACCAGGCTCTCGAAGGTGGTCTTGTTGAAGCCCGCCGCCACCCCCTCGGCCAGGAAGTCGTCCTGATCGGTGTAGCGGCCCTCGGGGCGCTCCTCCCGGATGCGCACCAGGGCCTCGGCGGCGCCGGCGCCCACCCCCTTGACCGCGGCCAGGCCATAGCGGATGGCGTCGTCGGCCTCGACCCGGAAGCCCCTGCTGCTCCGCTGGATGCACGGCGGCAGCACCCGGAGCCCGTGCCGCCGGGCGTCCTCGATCAGCACCCGGAGCTTGTCGGTGTCGCTGGCCTCGTGGGTGAAGGTGGCGGCGTAGAACTCGGCCGGGTAGTGGGCCTTCATCCAGGCCGCCTGGTAGGTGACCAGGGCGTAGCCCGCGGAGTGGCTCTTGTTGAAGCCGTAGTCCGCGAACTTGACCATCATCTTCCAGATCTCCCGGGCGGTGGCCTCGGGAACGCCGCCGCCGATGGCTCCGTCCAGGAACTGGCGCTCGAAGCCCTCCATGAGGGAGCGCACCTTCTTGCCCATGGCCTTGCGCAGGGAGTCGGCCTCGGCCAGGGTGAAGCCGCCCATGCGCTGGGCCACGCGCATGATCTGCTCCTGGTAGATCAGCACCCCGTAGGTCTCCCGGAGGATCTCCTCGAGCATGGGGTGGGGGTAGCGGACCTCCTCCTGGCCGTGCTTCCGCCGAGCGTAGATCTCGTGCAGGCCCGAGCCCAGGGGCCCCGGCCGGAACAGGGCCAGGACGGCGATGATGTCCTCGAAGCAGCTCGGGCGGAGATCCGCCAGGAGCCGGCGCATGCCCCCGGACTCGAGCTGGAAGACGCCCTCGGTGTCGGCCCGGCAGAGGAGCTCGTAGACCGCCGGGTCGTCCAGGGGCAGGGCGTCCAGGTCCACCTGCACGTCGTGGCGCTCAGCCACCATGTGCACGGCCGTGTCCAGAATGGTGAGGGTGCGCAGCCCCAGGAAGTCCATCTTCAGGAGACCGACCTGCTCGCAGGCCTTCATGTCCCACTGGGTGGTGACCACGTCGTCCTGCTTGGAGAGGGGCACCACCTCCTCGAGGGGCACGTCGGCGATGACCACCCCGGCGGCATGGACGCTGCTGTGCCGGGACAGGCCCTCGATGCGAGTGGCCAGGTCGAGCCAGTCCTTGTGCTTGTCGGAGCGCCCGGCCACGGCGGCCAGCTCCGGGTCCTCCTCCAGGACCCGGGCCAGGGAGACCTTGGGTCCCTCGGGCACCTTCTTCGCCACCTGGTCCACCTCGGCCAGGGGCAGGTCCAGGACCCGGGCCACGTCCCGGAGGGCGGCCCGGGCCTTCATCTTGCCGAAGGTGATGATCTGGCAGACCCGATCGTCGCCATAACGCTCCCGGACGTAGCGCAACATCTCCTCCCGCCGGTCCTTGCAGAAGTCGATGTCGATGTCCGGCATGGAGATCCGGGAGGGGTTCAGGAAACGCTCGAAGATCAGGTCGTAGCGCAGGGGATCGATGCGGGTGATGCCCAGGACGTAGGCAACGATGGAGCCTGCCGCCGAGCCCCGGCCGGGACCCACCGGGATGCCCTGCTCTCGGGCGTGGCGGACCAGGTCCCAGACGATCAGGAAGTAGGGCACGAAGCCCATCTCCTGGATGACCCGCATCTCGTACTCCAGGCGCTCCCGGGCCTGCCCCGGTTGCTCCGGGTAGCAGCGGGCAAAGCCCTCCTCGCACAGCCGGCGGAAGTAGTCCTCGGGGCTGCTGCCGTCGGGGGGCTCGAAGCGGGGCAGGCGGTGGCGGCCCAGCTCCAGGCTCAGGTCCACCTGCTCGGCCACCTGGATGGTGTTGCGCAGGGCTTCGGGGAGGTCCCCGAAGATCCGGTGCATGTCCTCCCGGGTCCGGAAGAACAGGGTCTCGGTCTCCATGCGCCAGCGCTTGGGATCGTCCAGCTTGGCGCCGGTGTGGATGCACAGCAGGGCGTCCTGGGCCCGGCAGTCCTCGTGGCGGAGATAGTGAATATCGTTGGTCGCCACCAGGGGAGCGTCGACCCGGCTCCGGAGGGCCACCATGCCCTCGGTGAGGCGCTCCTGGGCCTCCATGCCGTTGCGCATCACCTCCAGGAAGAAGTGCTCCTGCCCGAACATGTCCTGGAGGAGGCCGGCCATGGCCAGGGCGCCGTCCTGGTCGCCGGCCTGGAGCAGGCGGTTCACCGGGCCGCTCATGCAGCCCGAAAGGCAGGTCAGGCCCGCGGCGTGGCGGGAGAGGAGCTCCAGGTCGACCCTGGGCCGGTAGTGCTGCCCCTCCAGGTGGGCCCGGCTGACCAGGTGCAGGAGGTTGCGCCAGCCGGTGGCGTCCCGGGCCAGGAGGGTCAGGTGCCAGTAGGGGTTGGTGTTCCGGTCGTGGCGCCGGTGCATCGAGGCCCGGGCCACGTACACCTCGCAGCCCAGGATCGGGCGCACGTCCGCCTTCCGGCAGGCGTTGTAGAACTCGATGGCGCCGAAGAGGTTGCCGTGGTCGGTGATGGCCAGGGCCTGGTGGCCGTCCCGGACCGCCGCCTCCACCAGATCGGGGATGCGGTTGGCGCCGTCGAGGAGGGAGTACTCGGTGTGGACGTGGAGGTGGACGAAGGGTTCCATGCCGGGAAGCGGGCCCAATCTACCCGGCCAGGCGGGCGGATGCGACCGCCGGCGCCGTCAACCCGCCGCCGGGCGGGCGCCGAAGCTCTCGCCCGCACGCACGAGGCGGTCCCGCACCCGGGCGAAGGCTCCCAGGAAGCGCTCCAGGTGCTCCTCGGTATGGGTGGCCATGAAGGAGCAGCGCAGCAGGTCCATTCCCGGCGGCACCCCCGGCGAGGTGACGGCATTGACGAACACACCCTCTTCGAGCAGCGCCTTCCAGAAGCGGAACGTGTGCTCCCGGTTGCCCAGGATCACCGGCACGATGGGGCTCTCCGACGGGCCGGTGTCGAAGCCGAGTTCCTGGAGCCCTTCCCGGGCCTGGGCCGCCAGGGCCAGAACCCGGGTCCGGCGCTCGGGCTCGGTGCGGATGATCTCCAGGCACTTCAGGGCCGCGGCACAGATGGCCGGCGGCGTGCTGGCCGAGAAGATCATCGTCCGTGCGTGGTGGCGCATGTACTCCACCACGTCCCGGGGCCCGCCACAGAAGCCGCCGATGCCCGCCAGGGACTTGGAGAAGGTGCCCATGATCAGGTCCACCTCCTCGTCCAGGCCGAAGTGGTCCGGCGTGCCCGCGCCCCGGTCCCCGAAGACGCCGAAGGAGTGGGCGTCGTCGACCAGCACCCGGGCGCCGTACTGCCGGGCCAGGCGCACAATCTCGGGCAGCTGGGCCAGCTCCCCGGTCATGCTGAACAGGCCGTCGGTGACCACCAGCATGGCCCGGCCCCCGCCGGCGGCCAGGTGCTCCTCCAGGGCCGCCATGTCCGCGTGGCGGAACTTGCGCACCTCGGCGAAGGAGAGCCGGCAGCCATCGACGATGGAGGCGTGGTTCTCCCGGTCGGAGAGGACCAGCTCGTCCCGGCCCATCAGGGCCTGGATGACGCCCAGGCAGGTGTGGTAGCCGGTGGAGAAGACCAGGGCCGCCTCCTTCTGGAGGATCTCGGCCAGGCGGGCCTCGAGCTCCAGGTGGAGGTTCAGGGTCCCGTTCAGGAAGCGGCTGCCGGTGCAGCCGGTCCCGAAGCGGGCCAGGGCCTCCTGGGCGGCGGCGATGACCCGGGGATCGTGGGTCAGGCCCAGGTAGTTGTTCGAGCCCGCCATGATCACCCGCCGGCCGTGCAGCAGCACCTCCGTCCCCTCCGAGACCTCGATGGGCTGGAAATAGGGGTAGAGGCCGGCCTGCTGGACGGCGTGGTAGGGCTGGGGGCCCCGGCATTTCGCGAATACGTCCCGGGCCATGCCCCTGCCATTGTGCGGGCGCGGGCCCGCTCGGTCCAGTGCTCCTAGAATCCGCGCCGTGCGCATCCTCCTCACCGGGGCCAGCGGCTTCGTCGGCCGCCGCCTGCTGCCAGCGCTCCTGGGGGCCGGGCACCGGATCCGGGCCCTGGTCCGGGAGCCGGCCCGCCTGCCCGCCGCGGCCCGGCGGCATCCGGACCTGGAGGCCTTTCGGGGGCACCCGGAGGATTCCGTCGGCCTCCAGGCCGGCGGGGAGGGGGACGACCCCGTCCTCCAC
>CAYMFV010000002.1:0-38069 GCA_964389745.1 uncultured Planctomycetales bacterium
CGGCATGACCGCCACCCGCGACCCGGCGGGGCAGGTGGTGCTCGCCGAGAACGGCAGGCCGGTGCTCCGCTACAACGCGCGGACCGTGCCGCTGCCGGAGGGCTACCTCGAGCAGGTCTCGCCGGGCAACCGGCGCTACGCGCGGCCGCGGAGCGGCTACATCCACCCGCTGTACGGGCTGGATGGCGAGTCCCTCACGCTCGACTGGAGCCGCGACCACCCGCACCACCGAGGCATCTACTGGGCCTGGCCGGAGGTGCAGTGGGGCGAGCGGACCGGCGACCTCCATGCCCTGCTGGTCGTCTTCTCCCGCCCGGTGGGGGAGCCCCGCCTTGAGACCGGACCTGACCTCGCCCGGCTCGTAGCCCACAACCTCTGGCTCTGGGAGGACGAGACGCCGGTGGTCTTCGAGCGCGTCGTCCTCACCGCCCGCGCTTCCGGGCCCGACGGCTCGCGCGCCGTGGACCTGGAGATCCTCCTCGACGCCCTCGTCCCCGGCATCACGCTGGCCCGACGCCACACCGACCTCTACGGCGGCCTCAACGTCCGCCTCGCTCCGGTCGCCGGCCTCCGGCTCCGTCACCATGCGGACCCCGCGGACGCCGCCCCCCCCCGGCGGGCCTGGTCGCTCGCCACCGGAGTCTGGGAGGGGGGCAAGCGCGCGACCACGCTCGCGATCCTCGAGCACCCGGCCAACCCCGGCTTCCCGGGAGACTGGATCACCTACCCGGAGCTGCCCTGGTTCCAGCCGGCCTTTCCGCCCGCCGGCACGCGCCACCCGCTCGAGCCCGGCGCCCTCCTCCTCCTCCGCTATCGCTTCCTGATCCTCCCCGGAACCGCCGACCCCGCCACCCTGGACCAGGCTTTCGACGCCTTCGCCGCGACCGCCCCGACCCTCGCCCCTGCAACCACCCGGAAGGAAGCCCGATGACCGATCCCACCCGCCGTGAGGCCCTGCAGCGCGGCGCCGCCTTCCTGGCGGCCCCCCTCTTCGTCCCCGCCCCGCTTCTCGGCCGCAGCGGCGCCGTGCCGCCGAGCGAGAAGATCCGCCTCGCCCTCATCGGGGCCGGCGGCATGGGTTCCTACAACATGCACCAGTGCCTGGCGGACCCGGGAACCTCCCTGGCCGCAGTCTGCGACGTCCAGGACCAGCGGGCCGCCGCGTGGAAGACGGAGTTCCCCGACGTTGCGATCACGCGCGACTATCGCGAGGTGCTCGCCCGGGAGGACGTGGATGCGGTGGTCATCGCCACCCCTCCCCACTGGCACTGCCTCCAGGCCGTCGAGGCGGCCAGGGCCGGCAAGCACATCTTCCTGCAGAAGCCGATGACCCTCTACCCGGCGGAGTCCATCGCCGTACGCAACGCCGTGCGCCGCCATGGGGTCATCTGCCAGGTCGGCACGCAGATCCACCAGGCGGCCAACTACCGCCGCGTGGTGGACTGGGTGCGCTCCGGCCGGCTCGGTGAGATCGGCCGGGTCGAGACCTTCTGGGGCTGGAACATGGGCAAGGAGGGGATCGGCCACGCCCCCGAGGAGCCGGCGCCGGACGACATCGACTTCGACCTCTGGTGCGGTCCGGCGGCGCTCCGGGGCTACAACCGCCTCCTCGTCCGGGACGCCGCGATGCACTGCTCCTTCTGGGACTACTCGGGCGGCTGGACACCAGGCATGGCGCCCCACCTCCTGGATCTTCCCGTGTGGGCGCTCCAGCTCGGCCTGCCCGAGAAGGTCACGGCCGTGGGTGGCCGCTACATTCTCGGCGGCGACGGCGACGCGCCGGACACCCAGGACATGCTCTGGCAGTACCCGGGGCTCACCGTGCGCTGGCATTTCAGCCTGTTCAACCACCACGGCTACGAGTTCCCGAACGCCGCCCGGGCCCTGGGCATCTACTTCCACGGCCTGAACGGGACGCTGCGCACCAACTACGGCACGCACGAGGTCCTGCCCCAGGTCGAGGGGCTCGACCCCGCCAACCCGCCGCCCGAGGTCACGCCGCCGGGCATCGTGCACGAGCACGAGTGGCTCCAGTGCATCCGCGAGGGCAGGCAGCCGAGCTGCAACGTGGAGTACCACTTCCAGGTGGACATGCCCATCGCCCTCGGCAACCTGGCCTGGGTCCTGGGCCGCACCATCCACTTCGACCCGGCCACCGAGCGCATCGTCGGCGACGAGGAGGCCGCCCGCCGGGCCCTGCCCGAGTACCGGGCGCCCTGGCGGTTCCCCAGGGAGCACCTCGAAGGATGAACCTCCGCGCGGTGTGCCTGCTGTGCTCCCTCCTGCCCCTGGCTGGCGCGGCGCTGGTGGGACAGGAGGCGGCGCCGGCCAGTGGTCTGGCGCCGGCCCTTGCCGGCCACGGCGAGGAGGACGCCTTCCTTCTCTATGTGAACGAGGAGCCGCTGGTCCAGATCGGCTATCGGCTCGAGGAGAGCGGCGCGTTCCACGGCACGACCCGCATCGCCCTGGCGGGCCAGGAGATCGAGATCGGCGTGGACCTGGCCGTGGACGACGCCGGCCGCCTGCGCGGGTACCGCTACCGGGCACCCCAGGGCGAGTTCGTCGGCACCCTGGACGGCAGCGCGGTCGAGCTGAAGGGTCCGGGGCTGAAGGAGGCTGTCGAGTTCACCCTGGCCGAGGGCACGGTGGTCTACGACGACTACCAGCCCGCCCTGCTGCGCTTCGTCCTCGAGGCCTACGACCGGGAGGCCGGCGGCAGCCAGGAGGTCCCGCTCTTCGTCCTGCCGGGCAACACCCTGAACGGCGCGCTCGAACTCCTCGGCGAGGAGACGCGGCCCGTCGCCGGCCAGGACCTCCGCCTGAGCCGCTGGAAGCTCACCATCGCCTCCGTCGAGCTCTTCCCCTGGGCCGATCAGGACGGCCGGATCCTCCGGGTCGAAGTGCCTTCCCAGCACGCGATCTACGTGCGCGATGGCTTCGAGGCTCTCGCCAGCGCCGCGACGCCGGCCGACCCGCTCCTTTCCCGTCCCGAGCACGACTGGCTGCTCCGGGACGAGGTCATGGTGCCGATGCGCGACGGCGTGCACCTGGCCACCGACATCTACCTTCCCGACGGCAAGGGCCCGTGGCCGGCGATCCTCGTGCGCACGCCCTACAAGAAGGAGATGAGCGAGCTGCAGGCGAAGTACTACGCCCGGCGAGGTTACGTCTTCGCCATCCAGGACTGCCGGGGACGCTTTGCCAGCGAGGGCGAGTGGACGCCGTTCTTCCACGAACCCGAGGACGGCTACGACACCATCGAGTGGCTGGCGGCCCAGGGCTTCTGCAACGGCCGGGTGGGCATGATCGGTGCCTCCTATCTCGGCTGGGTGCAGTGGTGGGCGGCACGGGAACGACCGCCGCACCTCGTGACCATCGTTCCCAACGTCGCCCCGCCGGACCCCTGGTACAACATCCCGTACGAGTACGGCTGCTTCTTCCTGACCGGCGCCATCTGGTGGGCGAACGTCCTCGACCAGGAGGCCACCGCCGACCTCTCCGGCCAGGCCATGCGCCGGGTGATGGAGGAGGACTACGAGGAGAAGCTGCGCCGCCTGCCGGTGATCGACCTGGACGAGATCGTGCTGGGGCACCGCAGCCCCTACTGGCGCTCCTGGATCGCCCACCCTGACAACGACGCCTGGTGGGACCGGGCATCCTTCCTGGAGCACCTTGCGGAGCTGGACATCCCGGTCTTCCACCAGTCCGGCTGGTTCGACGGCGACGGCATCGGCTCCAAGCTCAACTACCAGGCGCTGGCGCCCTACGGCCGCGCCCTGCAGAAGCTGGTGATCGGTCCCTGGGGACACACCGATACGGCGACCCGGCGCACAGCCGGGACGGACTACGGCCCCGAGGCGGTGGTGGACCTCCAGCAGGAGTACCTGCGCTGGTTCGATCGCTGGTTGAAGGGCGTGGACAACGGCATCGACAAGGAGCCCCTGGTGCGCCTCTTCGTCATGGGTTCCAACCACTGGCTGGCCGGCGACCGCTACCCGCTGGAGGCCACGCGCTTCCAGAAGTGGTACCTGCGCTCCGGCGGCGTGCTGTCGCCCCGGCCGCCGGACGGCGCCGAGGAACCGGATCGCTACAGCTACGATCCCGGGGAACCGACGCCGTCCCCGCTGATGGACGAGGAGGTGCGGGAGACGCTCCAGGAGCGACAGGACCTGCTGATCTACCGGAGCCCGCCGCTGGAGAAACCCCTCACCATTGCCGGCCCCCTGACCGCGGTCCTGCACGCGGCGACCGACGCCCGGGACACCGACTGGTTCCTGCGTTTCGCTGTGGAGGATGCGGAGGGAGAGATCCGCTACCTGGCCGAGGGCAGGATCCGGGCCCGCTACAGGAAGTCCCACGCCCGTCCGGAGCTGCTCGAGCCCGGTGAGGTCTTCGCCTACACCATCGATTGCTGGCAGACGGGCGTCACTGTTGTCACGGGCGAGCGGCTGCGCGTGGAGGTGGCCTCGGCGGCTTTCCCGCTCTTCAGCCGCAACCTGAACACCGGCGGCCACAACGAGACCGAGACCGAGTACGTCGTGGCCCACCAGGTGATCTACCACGATGCCTTGCGGCCGAGCCACCTCCTGCTGCCGGTGATCCCGGAGCCGCACTGGGTGGCCTGGGGCGAGGAGTAGCGGCCGGCAGCGCCGGCCGGCTACGCGCGCAGGAGGTGGGAAAGGCCCAGGGCGTGGGCGCCGGCCAGGAGCGCCACCGGGACGCCGAGCCACCAGCGCCGGCGACCGAGGCGGTACATGCCCCAGCTCGTGAGTGCCAGGAGCAGGAAGGCTCCGAGCCCCCAGAGCAGGTAGAAGACCGCCGAGCCCCGCTTGCCCAGGAGCTGCACGCCGGCGATGCCGACAACGTGACCGGGAACGAGGGGGAACAGGCGCAGGTAGAGGCCGGTGCAGTGCCTGCACTCGGTCAACGGCCCGAAGACGAAGGGCAGGAGATGGGGCAGGTAGAGGACTGCCCCGGCCTCCGCGAGGCTCCGCCGCCAGGAGGGCTGCAGGGTGGTCATGGCCTGGCCTCCAGGGTAGGGGGGCGAGCACCCGGGTGGCGCAGCCCCGTGGGGAACCGGCTATCATCCTCCCATGGACGCGATTCGTGAGGTTTGGGCTGCCCGGAGGCTACAGGACTTCCGGCCCATCCTCCGCTACTGGATGGCCCTACTGGACCGCATCCACCTCGACTGGGTCCGGGTGCGGCGCAAGGCGGGCCAGGAGCAGAGGGACGTAGACTGTCCCTGGTGGTACGGCGAGCGGACCCAGGTCGGCCTGCTGGCCGCGGCGGCCTTCCAGGCCGGGGCCATCGCCCTCGAGGAGTACTCCGACGTGAAGCAGACCAGGAAGGAAGGACTCTGGACCGGCCGCACCGACCTCTACATCCAGACCGGAAGCCGCGGGTGGGTCCTCGAGGCAAAGCGGACCTGGATCTCCCTTGGCAAGCGCGCCAGGGATGGGAGCCTTCGCAAGGTTGTGGAGAAGCTCGAGGAGGCGCGGGCGGATGCCGCGGCCCTCGTGCACGAGCCGGACACCCGGCTGGGGGCCCTGTTCGTGGTGGCGGCGATTCCCAAGGACGACGATGTGGGGCTGGAGGAGGTGGCGGCCTGGCTGGAAGACCTGGATAATCAACGCCCTGGAGACAGCGCCAGGGCAGCCTACTTCCCGGAGCGGGGGTTCAAAGTCGTGGAGGGATCGTACCGGTACCCGGGCGTCATCCTGCTCCTCGCCCGGGCAGGGGAGCAGGAACGGGGAAGCGGGACGGTCCATTCCCGGCGAGCTTGACTCCTCGACGGGGGATGGCATGATTCCCGACATGGAATCCACACTCGAGGATCGCTATCGCGGTTGCCTTCTTGGTCTCGCAGCGGGCGACGCCGTCGGCACGACGGTGGAGTTCCAGCCCCGGGGCAGCTTCCCGCCGGTGACCGACATGATCGGCGGCGGTCCCTTCGGGCTCCGGCCCGGGGAATGGACCGACGACACCTCCATGGCCCTGTGCCTGGGCGCCTCCCTGCTCGAGCGCGGCGCCTTCGACCCCAGAGACCAGCTGAATCGCTACCTGCGCTGGTGGCGGGAAGGCGAGTGGAGCAGCAACGGCCGCTGCTTCGACATCGGCAACACGGTGCGCAGCGCCCTGCGCCGCTACGAGCGGACCGGCGAGCCCTTCCCCGGCTCCACCGACCCCCGCTCCGCCGGCAACGGGTGCATCATGCGCCTGGCGCCGGTGGTGCTTTTCTTCCACCCGGACCGGGAGGCCGCCACCCGTTTTGCCGGCGGGAGTTCCCGGACTACCCACGGCGCGCTGGAGTGCGTCGAGGCCTGCCGGCTGCTGGCCGCGGTCCTCTGCGCAGCCCTGGACGGCGCCGGCAAGGAGGAGGTGCTCGCCGCCGGCGCAGGGCTCGACCTCGCGGCGCCGAAGGTCGCCGCCATCGCCCGGGGCGAGTGGCGGGGGAAGGAGGAGCGGGACATCCGCGGCAGCGGCTACGTCGTCGAGAGCCTGGAGGCGGCGCTCTGGTGCTTCTGGAAGGCGGAGGACTTCGCCGACGCCGTCCTCCGCGCCGCCAACCTGGGCGCCGACGCGGACACCACCGGAGCGGTCTGCGGCCAGGTGGCCGGGGCCTTTTTCGGCGCGGAAGGCATCCCGGCCAAGTGGCTCGGCCGGCTCGCCCGGCGCGACGAGATTGCGGCCATGGCCGCGGCCCTCGGCGCGGCCCGGCCCGGGGAGGCATCCCCCGCCCGGCCGATCGAGCACTGCTACTGGGTTGTGCCCGGTCGTCTCCTGGCCGGCGAGTACCCGGGCGACCTGGATCCGGAGCAGGCGAAGGCGAAGGTGGCCCGCCTCGAGGACGCCGGGGTGGACGTCTTCGTGGACCTGACCGGCCCGGCGGACCATCTCGTGCCCTACGCCGGGCACCTCCGTCGCGCCCGCCACGAGCACTTCCCGCTCCCGGACGTCTCAGTGCCCCGCAGGCGGGAGGAGGCTCGGCGCATCCTCGACTGTATCGACGGCCACCTCGAGGCCGGACGCACGGTGTACGTCCACTGCCGGGGCGGCGTCGGGCGCACGGGCGTGGTGATCGGATGCTGGCTGGCCCGCCACGGCCAGCCGGGCCAGGCGTCGCTGGACCGGCTGGCGGCGCTCTGGCGGCAGTGCCCGAAGTCGGCCAGCCGGCCGCGGTCGCCGGAGACGGGGGAGCAGGAGGCCTTCGTCCGCACCTGGCGGGAGGAGCGTGCCGCCGGCGCGGAGGGGGTGGAGGCGACGAGACGCTAGAGTGCTCGCATGGTGCCCGCCGCTCGGGAGGTCTGGCCCCGGGCTAGGTCCCGCTCTTCGACGGTCGCAGCCTGGCCGGCTGGACGCCAAAGATCCGCGGCCTGCCCCTGGGCGAGGACCCGCGGCGGACCTTCCGGGTCGAGGACGGCGTCCTGAAGGTCGTCTACGAGGGCTACGGCGACTTCGAGAACCGCTTCGGGCACCTCTTCCACACGGGACGCTGGTCCCACTACCGCCTGCGCGTCGAGTACCGCTTCACCGGCGCGCAGGTGCCGGGCGGGCCGGGCTGGGCCTTCCGCAACAGCGGCATCATGATCCACGGCCAGGACCCGGCGACGATGGGGGTGGCGCAGAGCTTCCCGGTCTCCATCGAGGTGCAGCTCCTCGGCGGCAACGGCACCGACCCCAGACCCACCGCCAACCTGTGCACGCCGGGCACGAACGTCGTCATCGCCGGCGAGCTGGTCACCCGCCATTGCACCGATTCCTCCTCGCCCACCTTCCACGGCGACCAGTGGGTGACGGTCGAGGTCGAGGTCCACGGCGCGGGCCGCATCGTCCACCTCGTCGACGGCACGCCCGTCCTCGCCTACGAGCAGCCCCAGCTCGACCCCCGGGATGCGGACGCCCGGGTGCTCATCGCCGGGGGCGAGCTGCTCCTCCGGGGCGGGACGATCTCGATCCAGTCCGAGAGCCACCCCGTCGAGTTCCGGCGCATCGAGATCCTGCCGCTGCCCTAGCCCGGGAGCTCCAGCCAGCCACGCAGCCGGCTCTGGGTCTCGTCCAGGTCGAAGCAGGCCGGATCGAAACCGCCGTCGGTCCACTCCATCAGATCGGCGTGCTCGGGATGCTTCGGGTCGGCCAGGGCCTGGAGCAGCTCGGCGTAGCCCCAGGGGCCGCCGCAGTCCTCGGGCGGGCAGGCGCGGCGGCCGGCTGTGCAGGCCGGCAGGGCCAGGCCCGGATCCCGAGGCAGCACCTTCTCCACCCGGATCTCGTGCTGCCAGTTGTCACCGAAGTCGTAGCAGTAGCGGAGGCGGTCGCCCGCCCGCGGCGCCAGCCTGGTGAGCGTGAACCGGGATTCGTCCTCGACGAGCTCGAAGTCGTCGGGGTCGGGCTGGCCGAAGCGCCGCCCGTCGCACTCGAACTCGTGGAGGTGGCAGTCGAACCAGCCCATCGCGCCCTGGATGGCGGCGTGGAGGCGGTCGAGGGTGATGTCACTGGGGACGAGCAGCCGCCGCCAGATCGGAGGACGGATCCCCTGGAGAGTGACCTTCAACTGGTGCATGGTGCGGGCGCCCCGAGAGCTCCGGGCGGCGCGGCGCCGTCGCCGGCGCGGTGTGGGCTCCTGGAGGGGGAGGAGCGCGCTCGCTGGCGAGGGCGTGACGACCCCGAGCTTCCGGACGACCTGCTCGAGGTGCCGGCGTGCCCGCCCGGGCTTCCCGAAGGTCAGGACCCCGAGCAGCTCCGCGCTCAGGAGCACCAGTTCGGAATCGGCGAGGCGTAGGCTCGCCTGGTCGCCACGGGCAACTGCGGAGAGGATGACCGCCTCGGTCTCCGGGCTCTCGCAGGCGCCCAGGGCCGCCCGGTACTCGTCGGCGGTCAGGACGACCTCGCGCTGCGCCTCCGGCGGCACGGGGGAGCGCAGAAGGTGCTCGGGGAAGCCCTTCTCGAAGGACAGCACGCCGGAGTCCCCGCACCTGGGGCAGCTCCAGTCGACGGTGGGCGGCACCTCCTGGCGCCGCAGGACCAGGCGACCGCGACAGGGACGGCGCCCCGGCCGTCGCCGGCAGGCCAGGAAGGTGGCGACCTCGGAGCCGGCGGGATGGGCACCCGCGGCCATCACCATGCGGGCCACGAAGCGGGCCAGGGGAGTTCCGGGGACAGGGACGATGGGCTTCATGCTGTCCGGCCGGGGCGGCCTGCCACCGGCCTCCCGCCAGGATAATCGCGCCGCGGTGGGCCGGCACATGCTGGGGACGGGGAGCGGCGAAGTGGTCGGCGGCGACGTCGGGCAGGGCGAAGGAGCCTCGCCCCCAAGCACCGCCTCGACCTGCTCCTTCTGTTCCGGCCGTCGTACCTCCCAGGCGTCCACGGCCACGAGAAGGGGCGCCATCCGCGATCTCACACCAGGTCGTCGGGAAGGACGGCGTCCGGCGCATCCTGGCCGGCCTGATGCTCCTGCGGCTGTTTCGCCTCCCGCTGCTGGAAGAGCGCCCGGCGCAGCTCCCGGAGCTGGCCCTCGGCCTTGCACTCCCAGAGCCGTTCTCGGGCCTCATCAGAAAGATAGCCCAGGTTCCCGAGGCGGTAGAGGACGGCGGTGTCGCTGGCCCCGAAGTAGTGGCAAAGCTGGACCACGTCGTGGGGCTGGATGGCTTCCGCCTCGGCCGATCCGGTGCTCCGCATGCTGTACACCTGTCGAGCGACACTTCGTCTTACGAGTTATGGCGACGCCCCCCACCTTTGCGGGTTTGCTTTCTGGGAAGGGCTGCGGTTGTCAGGGGTTACAGGCCTGGCTCCAGCGCCTGCAGCGGCCTCTCGCGGACGACCAGGACACCCTCGACGGCCTGCTGCAGGCGCTCGACCAGCGGCTGACCTGCCAGGCGATCCTCGACCGCCGCTGCTCCAGCGCAAGCAAGGTGGCCTCCTACTGCGGTGCACGACAGCGCCGTCCACGGTGGTATCCTGGCATCACCTGCAGTGAAGCGACCGGTCCGGCCGCTGGCTGCGGGGCTTTGCACGGAACTGTCCAGCAGGGGAGGCAAGCAGTATGAAGGCCAGCGCCAGGCACCGGGGGGCCTAGCGGTTCGTCAACAGGTTCTGCCTGTTCTGCCTCTTTCTCTTCCTGACTGCCACAGGCGCGGTGCTGGCGTTGTGGTTTCCACTGGACGACGGGAGCCTCGTGCTGGATGCCTGGTCACCTCCTGACGGTCTTGGTTTCGACGCACTGATCCTGTCCACGCTGCTCGTCTTCCTGGCATCGTCCGGGATTCTGCTGGTGGTCGCGGTGGCGTATGATCGCCTGGCCGGGTGAGCCTGCCTGTTCATGAAAGCCTCCGACCTCTTCGTCTCCTGCCTGGAAGCCGAGGGCGTCCGGCAGGTCTTCGGCGTGCCCGGGGAGGAGAACCTCGACCTCGTCGAGTCCCTGCGCCAGAGCTCCATCGAGCTGGTGGTGACCCGGCACGAGCAGCACGCGGCCTTCATGGCCGCGACCTGCGGGCGCCTCACCGGCAGGGCCGGGGTCTGCCTGGCGACCCTCGGTCCCGGTGCCCTCAACCTCATCACCGGCCTGGCCCACGCCCAGCTCGGTGGCATGCCGCTGCTGGCCATCACCGGGCAGAAGGGGCTGCGCCACAACCGCCAGGGCGCCTTCCAGCTCGTGGACGTGGTCGCCACCTTCCGGCCGCTGACGAAGTGGAACGCGAGCATCGCCGACCCGGAGACCATCCCGCGCTGTGTCCGCCACGCCATCAAGACGGCCGAGGGAGAGCGGCCGGGAGCCGTCCACCTCGAGCTTCCCGAGGACGTCGCCGGCGAGGAGGTGCCCGAGGTCGATGTGCAGCCGGCGGCGGAGCTGCGGCGACCGGTGCCCGACGCCAAGGCGCTGGAGCTGGCCGCCCGCCTGGTGGAGGAGGCCGAGCGGCCCATCCTCATCTGCTCGGGGGGGGCGAACCGCAAGCGCATCGGCCGGCAGCTCCGGGCCTTCGTGGAGCGGACCGGCATCTACGTCATCGCCACCCAGATGGGCAAGGGGGTGCTCCCCGAGGACCATCCCCAGAGCCTCTTCAGCCTGGGCATCCACAAGCGGGACTTCGTGCACGAGGCCCTGGACCGGGCCGACCTGGTCATCACCCTGGGCTACAACATCGTCGAGTACCCGCCGGTGCTGTGGAGCCAGGGCAAGCGCATCCTGCACGTGGACTTCAATCCCGCGGAGCCGGACCAGTACTACGCGCCCACCCTGGAGGTGGTCGGCGACATCTCCCACGCCCTGACCGGGCTGGGCGAGCGCATCCGCAGCCGCTTCGACGATCCGGCCCTCGCCGCCGAGCGCGAGGAGCTGGACCGCCGCCTGCACGCGGCCACCTGCCCGGACTGCCACCCGCCCGGGCCGCGCCGCGTGGTCTACGACGTCCGGGAGGTCATGGGCCGGGAGGACATCGTCTGCCTGGACAACGGCATCTACAAGGTCTGGTTCGCCCGCCTGTACCGGACCTACGCCGAGAACACGCTGCTCCTCGACAACGCCCTGGCGACCATGGGCGCGGGCCTGGCCAGCGCCATGGCCGCGAAGCGGATCCACCCCGAGCGCCGGGTGCTGGCCGTCTGCGGGGACGGCGGCTTCATGATGAACAGCCAGGACCTGGAGACCGCCGTCCGCCTGGACCAGGACCTCGTGGTGCTCATCCTCCGGGACGACGGCTATGGCTTCATCCGCTGGAAGCAGCAGGAGATGGGCTTCCCCGAGTACGGCATGGACTTCGGCAACCCGGACTTCGTCGCCTACGCCGAGGCCTACGGTGCCCGGGGCCTCCGGGTCGAGCCAGGGCGCCGGGTCCGGGAGGTCCTGGAGGAGGCCTTCGCCCTCGGCGGCGTGGTCGTCGTCGACTGCCCGGTGGACTACAGCGAGAACCGCGAGCTGAGCAGCCCCACCCTGGGCGGGAAGTGAGGCCGGGCGGCCTGGCGTCCCCCCCCCAGTGGACGGGCGGTGGCGGGCTCAGGCGAGCTGCCCCAGCCAGTCACGGAGCCGCAGGCGGGTCTCCTCGAGGTCGAAGTGGTTCGGGTCGATGCTGCCACCGACCCACTCCATCATCTCCTTGTGCTCGGGATGCCGGGGGTCGGCGAGGACGGCGAGCAGCTCGCCGTAGCCCCACGGGCCGCCGCAGTCCTCCGGCGGGCAGGCCCGCCGGCCGGTGAGGCACTCGGGGAGCTCCATCTCGGGATCCCGGGGCAGGACCTTCTCGACCCGGACCTCGTGGCGCCAGTCGTCGCCGAAGTCGTAGCAGTAGCTGAGGCGATCGCCTGCCCGGGGCGCGAGCTGGGCCAGGGTGACGTCGGACTCGTCCGCCGGCGGCTCCCAGTCGATGGCCGCGGGCTGGCCGTAGCGCTCGTCGCCGCAGGACCACTCGTGGAGGTGGCAGTCCATCCAGCCCATCACCGCCTGGACGACCAGGTGCAGGCGGTCCAGGGGGATGTCGCTGGGGACGAGCACCCGGCGCCAGACCGGCGGCCGGATGTCCCGGAGGGTGATCTTCAACTGGTGCATGGTGCGGGCGCCCCGACGGCTCCGGCAGGCACGCCCGCGGCGGCGCCGTTGCCGCCCGGGCCGCGCCGGCGGCGCCCCGGGTCCGGCCGCCAGCTCGCTCGTCGCCTGGGCCAGGAGGGCGGTGCCCTTCCGGACGACCTGCTGCAGGGCCCGGCGGGCCCGCCCCGGCTTCCCGAAGGCGAGGAACCCGAACAGCTCGACGTTCAGGAGCATCAGCTCGGCGTCGGCGAGGCGCAGGCAGGCCTGGTCCCCCCAGGTCTCGGCGGCGAGGAGGATCGCCTCGACTTCCGTGTCCTCGGTGGCGCCCAGGGCGGCTCGCCACTCCTCGGCGGTCAGGAGGAGCTCGAGCAGCTCCCCCGGAGGAACCGGCGGGCGCAGGTGCTCCCGGGGGAATCCTCCCTCGAAGGCCACGGTCCCCGAGTCCGCGCACGCGGGGCACCGCCAGTGGACGGTCGGCGGGACCTCCTGGCGGCGCAGCACCAGGCGTCCCGGGCAGGGCCGCCGTCCCGGCCGCCGGCGGCAGGGCAGGAAGGAGGCGACGTCGGCGCCCGGCGGGTGGGTGCCCGCGGCCCGGACGATGCGGACCATGAAGTGGGGAAGGGCGGAGCGACGGTTGGGCATGGCGTCCGGAAGGGAGGGCGATCCCACGAGACGTGCCCAGATTACCGGGGATCGCGGACCGGATCGACCCCGGGGACCCTTGGCCAGGCCTGGCATCCCGGACAGCCACGGCCCGCCTCAGGCGAGCCGAGCCAGGAAGGTCCCCGCCGGAACCTGCTGCGGTCGCGAGCTGGCGAGGCAGTCGGCGGCGACATCGGGCAGGGCGAAGGAGACCTGGAGGGCGTGGGGTGCCCCGGTCAGCTCCTGGTAGTACGCCAGTGCCGGCGAGACGGGGCCGCGCCCCCGCTTCACCTCGACGAGCATCCACGGCTGCTCGTCCCGGGTGAGCAGGAAGTCCACTTCCCGTCCTGCCTTGTCCCGCAGGAACCAGAGGCCGAAGTCCCCCCTCCCGAGGTCGGTCCAGAGCTGGACCGACTTGGCGAGGGCGGCGGCGACCAGGTTCTCGCAGCGGGGGCCGTCCTCCGGGACAGCCGACCAGTCCCAGAGATAGGCCTTCGGCTCCTTGCGCAGTGCCCGGGGGATGTTGCGGTGCCACGGCCGCACCAGGAACAGGAAGTAGAAGGACTCGAGCGTCCGCAGCCACGTGCGCACCGTGTCGAGGCTGGCCCGGACCTCGGTGGCGAGCCGTGTCAGGCTGACGCGCTGGCCGGCGAAGTGCCGGAGGACCTCGCCGAGGTGCTCGACCTGGCCCAGGTCCCGGATGCGAGTGAGGTCCCGGAGGTCTTCCCGGAAGAGCTGGGCCGCCCGAGTACGCCGCCAACGGCGGGTGAAGGCGTCGCCCTGACGGAGGAAGGGCTCGGGGAAGCCGCCATGACGGAGCAGGCCCGGCAGCAAGTCCGGGTCGGGCTGGCGGCCGAGCGGGCGGAGGAGGTCCTCCGGTGGCGTCGGGTCGAGGATCTCGCCGACGGAGAGAGGGTGCATCCGGTAGGGGAAGTAGCGGCCCATGAGGCTGTCGCCCCCGTGGCGGAAGACATCCAGCCGGGAGCTGCCGGTGAGGAGTACCCGGCAGCGCTCCCCCCAGGTGTCGAAGAATCCCTTGAGCAGGTCCTTCCAGCCGGCGTACTTGTGGACCTCGTCGAGGATGAGGAGGAGGGGCTGGCTCCGGAGGGTGGCGAGGTCGCAGGCATCCGCCATGCGGTCGGGGCCGGCGAGGAGGATGGCCCGGTGGCCGGGGTGGTCCCAGGTCCAGTACGCGTGCTCCGGCCACGCGGCGCCCACCTGCCGGGCGGTTGTCGTCTTCCCAACTTGCCGGGGGCCCATGAGGAAGGCCATCTGGCGCTCCTCGCGGAGGTGGGCCCAGAGGAGGGGCTCGTAGAGGCGGTCCATGGTGGCGGGCTGGGGGCAGCCGACCATTCTACGGCATGCTCGAGAATGGTCGCGACTTTCCTCGACCGATGTCGAGCATGGTCAGGCTCGGCCCGGGCCGGGGAGCGCCTGGAGCGGCCTCGGGGGCCTGCCGGTGCCCAGAGGCCGGCCTGGAGGCACAGGAGACGCGGCAGGGGGGGCGACGGCCGGATGCGCGCCCACGAGACGCCGCACCTGGTGGTACCTGCAGGCTCGCATTCTGCGCCTTGAGGTTGATGGTCTCACGGGAAGTGGTCGACTATGAATTCAGGAAGTACCGGGTTCACCACAAGGCCGCTTCAAGTTGCCGCGGATGCCTGCGTGGCTGAAGTGCCCGGTTCGCCGTGTGGAACCGAGTCGTTGGGTGCCTGGAGCCGAGCAATGACAGGACGTGATCCGAAGCTCGTCGAACTGGCGTGGGATGTCTGTCACCAGTTCCTTCTCGAATGGCAGGTGAATCCCTACCGGTGGGACCAGGAGATCGATGTCCAGGCCGAGCTTGCCTCCCGGCTTGCGACGCTGTGCCGCCTCACGGGCCAGGAGTACGTGATCGACAACAACCAGGAGGCTCCGAGAGGATTCGAGGGCCGCCAGGAGTACGGTCGGGTCGCCTGCGAGCCGGCCGTCAGGTACTTGTACTCCGATGGGAGGGAGCACACGTGCTATCCCGACGTCGTGCTCTGGGACGACTGTAACGAGCCGGACAGGTGCCGTGACCACTGGCCGGTCCTCTGGGCATGCGAGATCAAGTACCATGGCCGGGATCCACAGGGCTGGGATCTCGAGAAGCTGCGGTACCTCGTCAGTCGGGGGACCGTCGTCAAGTATGGCTGCTGGATCCAGATGATCCGGCGCCGGGCGAAGGAGGGGGACGGAATGCGCTGGGAGCGCGCCGATGAAGCAGGGCGCATCTGGACCATCGAGGCATGGCTGCCCGCCTGAAGGCCATAATCCCAAGGCAGTGGTGCCGGCATGCGTGTCGAGCCCCTCATCTGGGGGTAGCCTTGCTCGAGCCGCCCTCTTCCTGGAGGTGGCAGCGGAGGCCGAGGACGAGCAGGGAAGCTGTGAGGATGGCGATCACGCGGGCATCGTTGAACCCCAGGGTGCCCCCGGCGCGCCGGGTGGATTAGAGTGGCTGGGGCACCCGGTCCTGGGCGACCGGCAGGAAGTGAAGCCATGCGCGCCATCAACCCCGCCACCGGAGAGCTGGTCCAGAAGTACCGCGAGCACGGGCCCGAGGAGGTCCGGGCGGCCATCGAACAGGCCTACCGCTGCTGGCTGGAGTGGCGGCGGACGGACTTCCCGGCCCGGGCGGAGCGGCTCCGGGCGGCCGCCGGGGAGCTGCGCCGGCGCCGGGACGATCTGGCCCGGTTGATGGCCGTGGAGATGGGCAAGCCCGTGGTCCAGGGCCGGGCCGAGGTGGACAAGTGTGCCTGGGTCTGCGAGTACTACGCCGAGCACGGCGCCGGGCACCTCGCCGACGAGGTCGTCCCCACCGAGGCCCGCCGCTCCTACGTGGCCTACCGGCCCCTGGGCGTGGTCCTGGCGGTGATGCCCTGGAACTTCCCTCTCTGGCAGGTCTTCCGCTTCGCCGCGCCGGCCCTCATGGCCGGCAACGTCGGACTCCTCAAGCACGCCAGCAACGTGCCCGGCTGCGCCCTGGCCATCGAGGAGATCCTCCGGGCGGCCGACTTCCCCGCGGGCTGCTTCCGGACGCTCCTCGTCGGCAGCGCCCGGGTGGGGGAGGTCATCGACCATCCCCTGGTGCGGGCGGTGACCCTGACCGGCAGCACGCCGGCGGGCGAGGCGGTGGCCGCCCGGGCCGGCGCCCGGCTCAAGAAGACGGTCCTCGAGCTGGGCGGCTCCGACCCCTACGTGGTCCTGGCCGACGCCGACCTGGACCTGGCGGCCCGGGCCTGCGCCACCTCCCGGCTGATCAACGGCGGCCAGAGCTGCATCGCCGCCAAGCGCTTCGTGGTCGTGCGCGAGGTCCTGGACGCCTTCACCGAGCGATTCCTGGAGCGGATGCGGGACGTGGTGCCAGGCGACCCCATGGACGAGGCCACCACTCTCGGCCCCCAGGCCCGGGTGGACCTCCGGGACGAGCTGCACGGGCAGGTGGAGCGCAGTGTTGCCGCCGGCGCCCGCCTCGCCCTGGGCGGCACCCTGCCCGAGGGGCCGGGGGCCTTCTACCCGCCGACCGTGCTCCTCGACGTCGGCCCCGGCATGCCGGCCTACGAGGAGGAGCTCTTCGGTCCGGTGGCGGCGGTGATTCCCGCCGCGGACGAGGCAGACGCGCTCCGCATCGCCAACGACACCTGCTTCGGCCTGGGGGCGGCGGTCTTCACCCGGGATCTCGAGCGCGGCGAGCGCCTGGCCCGGGAGGAGCTCGAGGCCGGCACGGTCTTCGTCAACGCCTTCGTCGCCTCCGACCCGCGGCTGCCCTTCGGCGGCATCAAGACCTCGGGCTACGGCCGGGAGCTGGGCGTCTGGGGCATCCGGGAGTTCGTGAACGTGAAGACCATCAGCGTCGCCGGCGACGGCTAGGCGGGGCGCTGCCCCCGGCGAGGCGGCGGAACCTGGGCGTCGGGCGGTACACGAAGCCTTCGGCGAGGCGTTCCCGTTCGAGCAGTCCGAGCTGTGCTAGGTGGTTGAGGTCCCGGCCCGCGGTGACCTGGGTGACGCCGTGGTACCTGGCGTGGTCGCGCTGGGTATACACGGCGTCCGGATGCCGACTCAAGTGATCGAACAGGGCGACCTGGCGCACGTTCAAGCGATCCTCGATCCGCAAGCGCCGGCGAATGGTCTCGTGCTGGTCACGGCGCCGGTTGAGGAAGCGAGCCAGGCTGCGTAGCTCCAGCTCGATGCAGCGCACTTGGTGGCGGACGAAGTAGGTCGCGTCGAATCCATCTGTCGCCACTTGCTGGAAGGCAAGGTAGTAACCCGGGCGCCGCTCCTCGATCTGCCGGGAGATGCGCATGAAGCGGAACCAGCGATACTCGGAGCGGCGCACCAGGAACCAGAGGAAGAGCCACCGGGCCGTGCGGCCATTGCCGTCTCCGAAGGGATGGTCATGGGCGAGTTGGTGGTGCAGGAGCGCCGCCCGCACGACGGGATGCAGGAAGGCCTCATCCTCGTCGGGAGCGTTGGCAAAGGCACAGAGCCTGTCGACACGCTCGGGAAGCTCGCGATGATCGGGGGGCTGGTGCACGACCTCGCCACGGCTCGGGTCCCAGACACGGACGTCGTTGTCCCGCCGGATCCTGCCCCAGTCCTTGGCCGGATCGTCGAGAGTCCCCTCCGTAACGACAGCCTGGATCTCGCAGAGGAGTTCCGGAGTGAGTGGCCGGTCGATCCAGTCCTCGAGGTGCTGGAGGGCCCGGTAGTTGTTCAGGATCATCCGCTCGGAACGGTTGCGGGGCGGACGCCCGCTCCGGAGGAGCTCCCGGCCGACGGCGCGGGTCGTCCTGGCTCCCTCCAGGCGACTGGAGGCGAGCGCCTCCTCGATGATCGCCCGCCGGGTGAAGGTCTCGCTCTCCGGACCCGTACCCGCAGGCAGACCTGCATCCTTCAGGGCCTGGTGGACGTCGATGCGCCGGAGAGCCGCGCGGAGGGGGTCGGAGACCACGACGTGGACGGGGGTGCCGTCGGCAGCGAGCAGCGGCAGGTGCCGGGCAAGGGCGGCGCGCTGCATCTTGAGGATGACCCAGGCCTGCTTGGGAGTCAGGTTGCTCGGGAACTCGCGGCGGCGGAACTCGTGCCAGTGGAGGTAGCGATGGCGGTTGTCGCCAAGCCGGCGGATGGCCTCGCCGGTTGGCCCGGCAAGGGCTGCCAGGAGCGTCGCGGGCGCACGCTGGAACTCCTGGTGCCAGTCCGGCGGCTTCTGGGGCCCGCGTCCCACGGCAGTATTCTAACAGGTCGGCGGAGCTGTAAAAACGCTGCAGGAACGACCCCGGTCAGGTCGTCGTAAGCCCAGTTCCTACCAGGGATTGCAGCAATCCAGCCGGCCCGCAACCGGCGCGGCCCCGGTGCAAGAACGGCCGCCGCGCCAGCGCCGCCAGCCGGCCGGCTGCCGTCAGGCCTCCTCCCGGGCGGCGAGCTCCTCCCAGCGGGCCAGGTCCCGCTCCAGGCGGGCGTGGAGCTCCTGCCGTTCCTGGTTCAGGCGGCGGATCACGGCCGGCTCGCTCTGGTAGGTCTCGGGGTCGGCGAGGCGGGCATCGAGGTCGGCGAGGGCGCTTTCCTCATCGGCGATGCGCTCCAGCAGGGCCTCCAGCTCCCGGCGCTCCTGGAAGCTCAGGCCCCGGCGCGGTCGCCGGGCCGTCGCCACCGGTGCCCGGCGAGCTTCCTGCGCCAGCGCCGCCCGGGCCTCCATCTTCTCCTGCTCCAGCCGCTCGAGGAGGGCGCTCGCGTCGCCGGTGTGCAGGCGGTGCCCGCCGCGGCCATCCAGGTAGAGCACGTGGGTGGCGACCCGGTCCAGGAACCAGCGATCGTGGCTGACCACGACCACGCAGCCGGCGAAGGCGCACAGGGCCTCCTCGAGAGCCCGCAGGGTGGTCAGGTCCAGGTCGTTGGTCGGCTCGTCGAGGACGAGCACGTTGGCCCCCGACAGCATCAGCCTGGCCAGGAGCACCCGGCCGCGCTCGCCACCGGAGAGGGCGCCGATGCGGAGGTCCTTGGCCTCCCCCGGAAAGAGGAAACGATCCAGGAAACCGGCGACGTGGACCGGCCGGCCGGCCACCGCGACGTGGTCGCTCTTCCCGGCGAGTTCCTGGACGATGGTGCGCTCGGGATCCAGGTCCTCCCGGCGCTGGGTGATGGTGCCGAGGCGGACGGTCTCGCCGGCGAGCACCGCGCCGGTCGTCGGCTGGAGCTCCCCGAGGAGGATGCGCAGGAGGGTCGTCTTGCCCGCGCCGTTCGGGCCGATGACGCCCAGGCGCATGCCCGCCTCGAGGCGCAGGTCGAGGGGGGGCAGGACCGTCCGCTCGCCGTAGGAGTGGCTGACGCCCTGGAGCTCGATCACCCGGGCGCCGAGACGCTGCATCGCCGGGAACTCCAGCTCCAGCTGCCCGGGCCCGGGCGCCGGCGCGCTGCTGGTCAGCTCCCGGTAGCGGGCGATGCGCGCCTTCGCCTTCGTCGAGCGGGCCGGGGGCCCGGAGCGCATCCAGGCCGTCTCCCGCCGCAGGAGGTTGAGGCGCGCCCGCTCGGCCCGGGCCTCGCTCTCGAGACGGGCGGCGCGAAGCTCGAGGTAGCGCCCGTAGCTCCCCGGGTACTCGTGGAGCACGCCGCCGTCGAGCTCGACGATGCGTTCCACCACCCGGTCGAGGAGGAAGCGGTCGTGGGTGACGAGCACCAGGGGCACACGCAGAGCGGCGAGCTCCCGTTCGAGCCAGGCGACGGCGAAGGCATCCAGGTGGTTGGTGGGCTCGTCCAGGAGCAGGAGGTCCGGTGTGTCCACCAGCAGGCGTGCCAGGGCCACGCGCCGGGCTTCACCACCCGAGAGCGATCCACAGCGGGCCTCGGGATCACGCAGGCCGACGCCGTGGATCGCCGCCTCGACCCGGTGCTCGACGTCGTGTCCGCCGAGGGCATCGAGCCGCGCCTGCAGGCGCCCCTGGCGCCGGGCCAAGGTCGCCAGCCGCTCGGCCGCCAGGCCTGGCTCGGCCATCTCCTCGTAGAGCTCGTCCAGCTCCGTGAGCAGGGCCGCGCGGCCGGCGAGCCCGCCCTGGACCGCCGCACGCACGGTGGCGTCGCCGTCGAGGTGCGGCTCCTGCTCCAGGTGGCCGATGCGCAGCTCCCGGCGGGCGACGCGCTCGCCGGCGTCCGGGGTCTCGATGCCGGCGAGGATGCGCAGCAGGGTGGACTTGCCGGCGCCGTTGGCCCCGATGAGACCGATGCGGTCGTCCTGCGCCACGACCAGGGTGACGTCCCGGAGCAAGGGCCGCTTCGGGTCGTAGGTCTTGGCGACCCGGGACAGGGTGAGGAGGGCCATCGGGACCGTGGAGGGTAGCGGGCCGCCGGGCGGCCATGGGCGGCTACGCGCCGCCGCCGGCAGCCCACGCAGGCGGGCGTCCCGGCGCCGCGCCGGCTGGCGGCCGGAGGGCCAAGGTCTCTGCCGGCGTCGCCGGATCGAAGCGCCCGCGGCCGAGGTGCCACTTGCCGACGAAGGCGGTGGCGTAGCCCCCATCGCGCAGCGTCGGCCGGTCCGCCGCGATGAGGATGCCGTTGCGGGTCGGGGTGCACACCGCCGAGGGCGAGTGGGCGTCGGTGAAGCGGACGCCTTCCTATGCCAGCCGGTCGAGGGCCGGTGTCGGGATCCTCGACTCGGGGTTGCACGCTCCCACGTCGCCCCAGCCCAGGTCATCCCGGGGAGGGCAGCGTGTCCTTCCCCGACTCCACCAGGCCCGTGAGGGGGACTTCCGCCTGGACCCACTCGAGTAGCTGGCCCTGGCACTGCTGTGGCGGGCCTCGTGGCTCTCGTCGAAGTGACCGTCGAGGCGCAGGCGTGGCGGCAGAACACCGCACGCAGGGAATCCGCCCACGGGTTCGCCCTCTTCTGCTAGGGTGGATCCTGCTCCATTCCACCCTCAAGGAGATTCCCCCGTGCGTATTCCCGCCTGTACCTTTCGCTCCCTCGGGCTGCCCATGCTGCTCGGGGTCGTCCTCATCGCGCCGAGCGTCGCGCAGAACGCGACCCGTGTCCCCGCGCGCGGCCCCGCGCACCAGTTGCGGCGCACCGGCGGCGCCAGCGCCCTGACCTGGCGTGCGGCGCGACGCGTCCGGCTGAACGCCCTGCGGCAGGTGCCGCCGTCCGGCCCTGTGGATCCTGCGCTTGCCTCCTTCCCGGTTGTCGTGCAGCCGGCCGGCCGGGGCTTTCACGACCTGCAGGACGCGCTGGACTTCTGCGGCCGCCAGAACAGCACGCGCAGCGCGCTCATCCTGCTCGCCGCGGGCACCTACACCGGCAACTTCGTGCTGCCGCCCTCTGGTGTCGTCATCGTGGGGACGGATGGGACCGAAGCGACGACGATCGTCGGGCAGACCGGCGTGATGCAACCGACCCTCCGCTTTGCTCCTTCCGGGGGCAGCCCTGTCCAGTCGGGGCTCTGCGGGGTCATCCTCCAAGGCAAGGAGGTGGCTGCCCTGGATTACAGCGGCAGCAACGCCGACGCTGGCCTGTGGCTGGAGCAGTGCCGGATCACTACCGAGAAGGCCATCCCGGCGATTCGCATGAGCGGCGGCGGCTTCTCGGCTGACGCCTTGCTCCACCTCGACCTCAGTAACATCGAGATGGACTCTCTGGGCGATGGCATCCAGGCAAACATCGGGGCGTTCGTCGAGATCTTCTGCGGCAGGAGCATCGTGGCCGCCGAGGGAACGGCCTTCGACCTCACGGCGAGCTCCTCCCAGAGCACCCAGTTCATTCTTTGGAACGGTGCAGTGTTCGGTCAGCGTTGCTTGAACGCTGATGGGGTCGGGATCGTGTCGGTGGGCGACATGCACCTGGAAGCGGCGAACGGGGTTGCCAGTCTGACCAACGTCCCGGCCGCGATGTTCCTGCACGGCGACATGAACGCTGCGGGTGGAGACGCGCTGCTGGTGTCTGGCAGCCACCTGGACACGGAGTACTTCCAGATCTCTGTGGAAGACCCCCTTCGCTACGGTGTTCGGGCGCTGGCTGGATCCACGGCCAATGTCGCCCACTGTGGGTTCTTCACCGGGACCTCGGTGAACGCCGTCTCGGTGGACGGTTCATCCGCCAAGAACACCATCTTCAACCACTGGGGCTACACGCTGCTGCCCTAGGAAGCAGCGAACGGTCACGCCACCAGGAGGGCCCGGTGCGGATCGACGGTCTTCGGGACCCGGGACAGAGAGAGCAGGGCCATTGCGGGTGTGGACGGTGGCGGGCGCCGGCGCCCTAGAATGCCGGGGCCATGGAGGAGGACGTCCGACACCGGCGGTCCGTGGCCTTCTTCGAAGGCCAGTTCCAGCGCCAGGTCCGGGAGGGGGACTTCACCCTGAACCCCTTCGAGGAGCTGGCCCTGGGGCACGTGCGGGGCACGGTTCTCGATCTCGGCTGCGGCCTCGGCAACCTGAGCCTGGAGGTCGGGCGCCGGGGGCACCCGGTGGTCGCCGTGGACGCCAGCCCCACGGCCGTCTCCCGGGTCAGCCGGGCGGCCCGGCGGGAAGGCCTGGCTGTCCACGCCCTTCTCGCGGACGTGGAGCGCTGGCCGGTGGCGGCGTCCTTCGACACGATCCTCGCCATCGGCCTGCTCATGTTCTTTCCCCGGGAGCGGGCCCTGGCCCTGCTGGGGCGCATCCAGGAGCACGTGCGCCCTGGCGGCCGGGCCGTCATCAACGTCCTGGTCGAGGGGACGACCTTCCTGGAGATGTTCACGCCGGACGCCTGGTACCTCTTCGGACACCGGGAGGTGGAGGAGCGCTTGGCCGGCTGGCGCATCCTCAGCACCCGGGAGGACACCTTTCCCGCTCCGGGCGAGACCCGCAAGGTCTTCGCCACCGTGGTCGCGGAGAAGCCGCACGGGTCGGCCTGAGGCTTTCGGGCCGGATGCTACATTGCCCGTGCCCGCCATGCGTGGCCTGCCCATCCTCTCGTGTCTTCCCGTCATCCTCCTGGCCGTCGCCTGCGGGCGGGAGGCCCCGGGAACCGGTGGGGCCGGCGACGGTGCCTTGCCCCTGGTCCTCGGGCGGGTGAACCTGGTCCTGATCTCCCTCGACACCTGCCGGGCCGACCGCCTCGGCTGCTACGGCGGGACCAGGGACCTCACGCCCAACCTGGATGCCCTGGCCGCGGAGTCGGTGCTCTTCGCCGACTGCCTGGCAGCCAGCACCCTCACGGCCCCGAGCCACCGGAGCATCTTCACGGGCCAGAGCGTGCGCCGGCACGGGATCACCGCCAACGGGCGGGCGGCCCTCTCTCCCTACAACCTCGCCGAGCTCCTCCAGGAGGCGGGCTGGAAGACCGCGGGCTTCGTGGGCGGGCCGCCGATCAGCAAGTACGACGGCTTCGGCCAGGGCTTCGACGTGTACGAGCAGGCCACCCTGTCCCGGCACGCCAGCACGGTCGGTCTGGTCAGGTTCTCGGTCACGGGCGCCCTCTCCTGGCTGCAGGAGCAGGCCGAGGAGCCCTTCTTCCTCTTCGTCCACGGCTTCGACCCCCACTGTCCCTACCAGCCGCCCGCCGAGCAACGCGGCCGCTACGACGCCTGGTACCAGGGGGACTTCGATCCCGGCACCGGCTGCGGCATGCGGGACTTCGGCAAGGCCCTCCGCTCTGGCGAGATCGGCCCGGAGGAGAAGCGCCTCGTGGCGGACCTCTACGACGAGGAGGTGGCCGCCGCCGACCAGGAGATCGGGCGGCTCCTGGAGGAGCTGCGCCGGCGCGGTCTCCTGGACCGGAGCATCGTCGTCTTCCTCTCCGACCACGGGGAGAGCCTCGGCGAGCACGACTGGATCGGCCACGCCCACACCTGGGAGGAGCAGCTCCGGGTTCCCCTCCTCATCCGCCTGCCCCACGGGGAGCACGCCGGCGTGCTCCAGGAACCTGTGCAGCACGTGGACCTGGCGCCGACGCTGCTCGGTCTCCTCGGGCTGGAGTCCCCCGAGGGCGTGGAGGGGGTGGACCTCCGGCCGCTGCTCCTCGGGCAACCCGTGGCCGGGCTGGCGGACAGGATGCGCGTCTCCCGGTCCAGCCGCCAGGTGAGCGTCCGCTTCGGGGAGCGCTGGAAGCTCGCCTTCCGCTGGGCCGGGAAGGAGGTCGAGGACCTGCGGCTCTACGACCTCCTCGAGGACCCGGGCGAGGAACGGGACCTGGTGGCCAGCCCCGAGGGCCGGGCCCGGGCCGAGGAGCTCCTGGAGCGCTACCGGCGCTACGTGCAGGAACAGGAAGGGCTCGACCGGCGCATGCGCGCCCGCATGGTGAGCCTGCAGATGAGCCCGGAGGAGGCCCGGCGCCAGTACGAGCAGCTCCAGGCCCTCGGCTACGTCGGCGGCGACGAGGAAGAGGAGGGCGGCGGCCGTTGAGGTCGCCGGTCAGCGGGCCAGGGACGGGTGCAGGGAGGCCAGGAGGCGGGCGAGGCGGTCCCGGGCGGCGCGCAGGGCGGGGTCGTCCTCCACCCGGGAGCGGAGGTCCCGGGTCTCGCCGGGATCCTCCTGGAGGTCGAAGAAACGACCGTCCCGGAAGAGCTTCCAGCGCTCGTCCCGGATCCAGCTGCGGTCTCGGAGCTGGGAGAACACCCACTTCCGGGGCTCGCCCGGCCTGCCAAGGAGGCGCCAGGCAAAGCTGTGGCCGTCCAGGGGCTCCAGGGCGGCCCGGCGTTCCGGGGGCACGCCGGCCAGCTCCGCCAGGGTGGGCAGGAAGTCGGTGAAGTCCACCAGGTCGGTGCAGGCGCCCCCGGGCGGGACCGTGCCGGGCCAGGAGACCAGCAGGGGCACCCGGACACCCCGCTCCCAGAGCGTGCCCTTGCCGCCACGGATGGTTCGGCCGTCGGCCAGCCGGGAGCGGATGGCGACGTCGGTGCCGTTGTCGCCGGCGAAGAGGACCACCGTCCGTTCCCGGAGGCCGTACTCGTCGAGGGCGGCGAGCAGCCGGCCGACGTTGGCGTCGAGACGTTCCACCATCCTGCGGAAGCAGGCCTGGTCGTCGAGCTCCTCCCCCCCCTCGGTGCCGGGGGGCGCCGTGAAGGGCTTGTGGGGCAGGACGGCGGAGTAGAAGGCCAGGAAGGGCCGGTCCCGGTTGGCGGCCATGAAGTCGACCAGGAAGTCCACGTAGAGATCCGGGGCATAGGCGTCCGCCGGAACCCGCACGGACTTGCCGTTGCGGCGGAGCTCGGAGTCCCGGTAGCGATCCCGGGCGTGGAAGAGGAGGCTCTCCTGGAAGCCGCAGGCCCGGGCATGGTCGGGGCGCGAGGCCAGGCTCCCGAGATGCCACTTCCCGGCGATGGCGGTGGCGTAGCCGGCGGCCTGGAGCACCCTGGCGAGGTTGGGAAGCGCCGGGTCGAGGCCCGGTGTCCCCGGGCGCTCGAAGACGACGTTGTTGGCGAAGCCGGTGCGGAAGGGGTAGCGCCCGGTGAGGAGCTGGACCCGGCTCGGCACGCACAGGGGCGTCGCGTAGCAGCGGGTGAAGCGGAGACCTTCCCGGGCCAGGCGGTCCAGGTGGGGGGTGCGATAGGAGACGCCGCCGTAGGACCCGAGACACTCCGGCCCCAGATCGTCGGCGAGGATGAGGAGGAAGCTGGGGGGACCCTCGCCGGCTCCGGGTGCGCCCACCTGGGCCCGAACGGGAGCCGCCGCCAGGAGCAGGCACAGGAAGACCGCCGGACACGGCATGCGGGCACTCTAACAGGACCCGCAGTCAGAACCGCAGCTCGTACTGGACCTTCAGGACAGCGTCGTAGTTCTCGGGGAAGAGGTGGGAACCGACCACGTGCCAGTTGTTGGTGTACACCAGGAACACGGCGGACTCGGGCGTGACGGTCCAGCGCAGGCGGTTGTTGGTGCCCAGGCCGTCGCTCTCGGTGTCGTACTGGACGAAGCTGTCGAAGGTCAGGTCGGGGGAGACGTTGAAGCGCAGGCGGAGGCCGTAGAGGTCCTCCTGGAAGGAGCCACCGGGCAGCTCGCCCCGGTTCAGCTCGGCGTCGGCGGACACGGTGAGAAGGGGAAAGGGGTTCCACTCGACCGCCACCTCCCAGGTGTCCAGCGTGCCGTCGTAGAAGTCGCCGAACCACCAGGCCACCTCGCCGCTCAGGGGGCGCTTGCTGGCGGCCTCGGCGGTCACCCGGTAGCGGTGCCACTGGTAGGAACCAGCGTGGATCAGGACATCCTCGGCGACGTCGAAGGCCTCCTCGGGCCGGTCGCCCGCGAAGACGATGTTGAACTCGACGGCGTCGCCGCTCTCCAGGTTCCAGTTGAGGGGAGCGGTGAACACCCGCCAGTTCTCCCAGCGGCCATGGAGGTCCGTGTAGTACACCGTGAAGAACTGGTAGAAGATCTGCCGCAGCCAGGAGATGTCGGGGCGCGGCATGTACTCGCCGCCGAAGCTGTACTTCTGGATGCCGTGGCGGCGGACGAAGCCCAGGGAGGGGTCGAAGTCCTCGCCCACCCGCATCCAGGTGAAGGAGACGTCCCAGAGGTCGTTGGGGTAGTCGAGCTTGAGACCCGTTGCCGACTTGGAGCCGCCCTGGATGTCGTCGCGGTCCATCGTCAGGCCCCAGACGCCGGCGACGAAGTTCTTGTTGCCCCAGAGACTGGAGGTCTGGTAGTTGAAGTCGGCGCCGGCCATCCAGGCGCCGTTGCGTCCTTCGGGATCGCCGGCCGTGGCCATCATGCCGACGGAGGACTCCTCGAAGATGTCCTGACGGAGGCGCACCGCGCCCATGGTCGAGGCCGGGGCGACGCCGTCCGCGGCGCCGGTGCGGGCGGTGAGGATCCCGAAGCTTGTGCGGCCGATCCGCCCGTGGGCCTTGGCGCCGACCTCGAGCGGCACCTCGTCGCCGGAGATCAGTCCGATGCGCCGGCTGTGGAAGGGCACGACGTCCCTTCCGAGACCGACTCCGAAGTCGAAGAAATCCGAGCCCTCCAGGAAGAAGGCCCGCTTCTCCGGGAAGAAAAGCGGGAAGCGGGTCAGGTTGGTGCGGCGCGTGTCCACCTCCGTCTCGGCGAAGTCGGTGTTGAAGGTGAGCTGCACCAGCACCTGGGGATCGGGCTTCCAGGAGAGGTCGAGGCTGGGCTCGCCCTGTGTGGCCGGCGGGTCGCCCCGTTCCGATTTGCTGTGGTGGAGGACAAGGGAGGGACGCACCGCGATCCCCATTCCGAGCGTGAAGCGGGGCAGGCCCGTCAGCAGGCCGGCGCGGGAGGTCTGGGTCAGCCGCCAGTCCCGCCGAGCCCCGGCCCAGCGGTCGCGTTCCAGGCGCCGCTCGATCCAGCGCTCGACGTTGAAGTCCCAGGCATCCAGGCCGGCGCCGAAGCTCAAGGTGCGCACGGGGATGCGGATCTCGACGCTCCAGCCCTCAGGGATGCGGGTGGTAGCTGCCTCCCAGATTCCGTCCCAGGAGGAGTCGGTGTGCTCGCCGCGGCCGGTGACCAGGCCGTCCCACCGGGCTCCGCTGGGGTTGACGGAGAAGACGTAGCCGCTGCGGCCGTCGCGGTAGGTGCCGAGAACGATGCGCACGTGGTCCTCGCCGCCCTGGCCGGCGTCCCGCGCCACGGTCCAGGAGATGATCTGCTCGGGCTCGGGGTCGCGGCAGAGGATGCCGAAGACGAGCGCCGTCTCGTCCACCAGGACCCGCACCTCGGTGCCCATCGAGGCAGGCACCCCCTCGTCCGGCTCGACCATGGTGAGGCCCTGGATGGCGTCCGCCTCGGCCCAGGCGGGCTCGTCGAGGTACCCGTCCAGGCGCAGGTCCGGGGGCAGGGAACCGACCTGCAGGCGCGGTGCAGGTTCCTGGGCGGCGGACGTGGTCGCCAGCGCCGGCACGAGGACCAGGGCCGGGAGGGCGGAACGGACACCCATGTACCTCTGGCGGTAAACTACCCGGGGCCATGCGTCAAGGAAAGAGAGCGCGTGGCCGTCCTTCCTTACGCAGAATTCAGGAAGTCGTCATTTGTGACGTGGTGTCTGCTGCCTTAGAAACGGGCGGCGGCGGGGCAAGGGAGTCTTGAGCGAGGCACATGCGCATCCTGGTCATCGAAGATGAGCCCAAGGTTGCACGAGCGCTCGAAGAGGGACTCGTCCAGGAGCAGTATGACGTCGTCGTCGCGGCGACGGGCGAGGAGGGCTTTTATCGCCTCAACGCCGAGGTCTTCGACCTGGTCGTGCTCGACCTGATGCTCCCGGGGCGGGACGGCATCGAAATCCTCCGCACCATGCGCCAGCGCGGCCTGCGGACCCCGATCCTCATCCTCACCGCCCGGGACGCGGTCGAGGACCGGGTGCTCGGCCTGGACACGGGCGCCGACGACTACCTGGTCAAGCCCTTCGCCTTTGCGGAGCTGCTCGCCCGGATCCGCGCCCTCCTGCGGCGGGGCCGTCCCGAGGAGGTCCTGCGCCTGAAGCTCGCGGATCTGCACATGGATCTCGTGACCCGCAAGGTCACCCGCGGCGGCCGGACGATCGAGCTGACGGCGCGGGAGTTCGAGATCCTCGAGTGTCTGCTGCGCCACCGCGGGCACGTGGTCTCCCGGGAGACGCTCGCCCGCGAGGTGTGGGGCAACGTCTCCCGGGCGACGCCGATCGACAACGTCATCGACGTCCACATGACCAGGCTGCGCCGCAAGCTCGACGGAGGCCACGCGACCCGGCTGCTGCACACGATCCGCGGCGTGGGCTTCACCCTCTCCGAGAGGGAGCCGTGATGGACTGGTGGCGGCGGCGGAGCATCCGGGTCCGGCTGGCGAGCGTCTATGCCGCCACCGTGGTCGCCATCCTGTTCGCCTACGCGGCGGGTGTCTGGGTCATCGTGGCCCACCAGCTCGGGGCGGACCTCGACCACCGCCTGCGCGAGGACTTCGAGGTCGTCGAGTCCATGATCGAGGCCGGGGACGGCGAGGGAATCCACTGGCGGGGCGAGCACCGTGACGGCCAGGACGAGCTC
This sequence comes from uncultured Planctomycetales bacterium, assembly GCA_964389745.1. Lineage (GTDB taxonomy): Bacteria > Planctomycetota > UBA1135 > UBA1135 > UBA1135 > CAYMFV01. The sequence goes on from CAYMFV010000002.1 coordinate 29,116, forward strand.
GAGTACCAGATCCGTGCTGAGGTCTGGAGCTTCGCTGGCGAGCTGCTGCTCCGCACCGCCGCCGCCCGGCCTTGGGGCGATCTCCTGCCGCCGCCGCGCGGTACCGGCTTCCGCTTCGACGTGGTGGCGGCCGGCGGCGAGAGGATCCGCCTCCTCCAAGGCTCCTTCAGCGTCGCCGGCCAGCCGGCGGTCATCCGCGTGATGCGCACCGAGGCGCGGATGCGCTCCTTGCTGGCGACGCTGGTCCTGGTCGAGCTGCTCGGCCTGCCCCTGGCCTTCGCCATCGCCGCGGCTGCCGGCTACCTGGTGGCCCGGCACGCGCTGCGGCCGGTGGCAGAGATGACCGACCGGGCGCGCTCCATCAGCGCCGACCGGCTCGGAGAGCGCCTTCCCGTGGACAACCCCCACGACGAGCTGGGGCGGCTGGCGCGGGTCTTCAACGAGACCTTCGGCCGGCTGGAACGCTCCTTCGTGCAGCTCCGCCGCTTCACCGCGGACGCCTCCCACGAGCTGCGGACACCCCTCACGAGCATCCGCAGCGTCGGCGAGGTCGCCCTGCGCGGGCCGCGCGGCGACGCCCAGTGCCGGGAAGCCATCGGCAGCATGCTCGAGGAGGTCGAACGCCTCGCCCGGCTGCTCGACTGCCTGCTGACGCTGAGCCGTGCCGATGCCGGCCGCATCACGATCCGGCCCGAGCCGGCCGACTTGGGCGAGCTGGCCCGGGAAGTTGCCGAGGAGCTGTCCGTCCTCGCCGAGGACAAGGAGCAGGCGCTGTCGCTGGAGGTCGCCGGGCCCGTGGCCGTCTCCGTGGACCCGACGGTGCTGCGACTCGCCGTGGTCAACCTCATCGACAACGCCATCAAGCACGGCCGCCGTGGGGGTGTCGTCCGGGTGCGTGTCCGCCGCGCCGGGAGCCAGGCCGTGCTCGAGGTTGCCGACGACGGGCCGGGAGTGCCGCCGGAGCACCGGGACCGTGTCTTCGAGCGCTTCTACCGGGTCGACAAGGCACGCTCCCGGGCCCAGGGAGGCACGGGCCTCGGGCTCGCGATCGCGCGGTGGGCGGTCGAGGCCCACGGCGGGTGTATCGAGCTCGAGAGCGAAGTTGGCAAGGGATCAACCTTCCGCATCATCATCCCCGCCATAGCAGCGGGGCCGGATCGAGGAGACTGAAACGATGGGCAAGGCAACGACAATCTGGCTTGCCGCCGGGCTCGGCCTGGCGGTCCTGGCTTGCGACGTTCCCAGCGGCGGGGAAGCCGCCAAGAGCGAGACGAGCGGGCGCACCTGGAACTTCGAGGATGTCGCGCCCGGGCAGCTGCCCGCGGGGTGGCGGGTCGCGGCCACCAACCAGAGGGGCCCCCTGGCGACCTGGCAGGTGATCGAGGACGACAGCGCGCCTTCGGGTACGCGTGTCCTCGCCCTGACCAGTCCCAACCACTCCTTCGGGGGGACCTTCAACCTCTGCTGGACCGACAAGGTCTCCTTCCTCGATGGCGAGATCGAGGTCCACTTCAAGGCGGTCGAGGGCCGCGAGGACCAGGGTGGAGGCGTGATCTGGCGGGCCCGGGACAGCGAGAACTACTACATCTCGCGCTTCAACCCCCTGGAGAACAACTTCCGCATCTACTACGTGAAGAATGGGGCCCGCAAGATCCTGGCCGACGCCAGGATCACCCTGCCGGCCGGCGAGTGGCACACCCTCAAGATCGTCCAGCGCGGGCGGGACTACGAGGGCTACCTCGACGGCAAGAAGCTCCTGGCCGGCTCGGACGACGTGTTCCGTGACGCCGGTGGAGTGGGTCTCTGGACCAAGGCCGATGCGGTCACGTCCTTCGATGACTTCACCGTGCGGCCGTAGAAGCAGCGTGCCCGCCGCCCTGCTCCTGGGGCTCGCACTGATTGCGGGCAGCCGCGGCTGTGCGCGCCCCGATGGCCGGGAGGTCGTGGTCTACACGTCGGTCGACCAGGTCTTCTCCGGGCCGGTGCTCCGGTTCTGCGCGGAGGAGAGCGGCCTGCGCGTGCGTGCGGCCTTCGATACCGAGGAGACCAAGAGCACGGGCATGGTGAACCGGCTGATCGCGGAGGCCGGGCAGCCCCAGGCCGACGTGTTCTGGTCGAACGACCCGGTGCGGCCGTTGCTGCTGGCGCGACGGGGGCTGGTCGTTCCCTATCGCCCCCGGGAGGCCGGGCGGCTCCCGCCGGCGTTCAGGAGCGAGGACGGCACCTGGACGGGCCTCGCCGCCCGGGCTCGCGTCCTGCTCGTGAACGCCGACAAGGTCGGCCAGGGAGCGATGCCCACCTCCATCCACGCCCTGGCCGATCCACGCTGGCGGGGCCAGGCAGCCATGGCCAACCCTCTCTTCGGCACGACTACCATGCACGTCGCGGCCCTGTTCGTCGCCTGGGGCGAGGACGAGGCGCGGCGCTTCCTGCAGGCGCTCAAGGACAACGAGGGCCGGATCGCCAGCTCCAACGGGGAGGTCCGGCGACTGGTCGTCTCGGGAGAGGTGGCCTTCGGGCTGACCGACACCGACGATGCCCGGGAGGCGGTGGCCAGCGGCGCCCACGTGGCGGTCGTGTACCCCGACCAGGACGGGATGGGGACGCTCGTCATGCCGACGGTGGTCGTTCTCGTGCGCGGCGGACCTCATCCCGAGGCGGGACGGGAGCTCATCGACTGCCTCGTCTCCGCCGAGGTGGAGCGGCGGCTGGCCGCGAACGGGGCGCACATCCCGCTGCTTCCGGACGTCGCCGTGCCCGCGGGCGTGCGTGGCCTGGAGAGCATCCGCGCCATGCAGGTCGACTACCGGGCGATCGCCGACGAGATGGAGCGCATCCAGCCGTGGCTGCGCGAGTGGGCCGGGCTGTGACCCGGGTCGTCCGGCGCGTGCAGGCGCCGGCGGCGCTCGCGGTCGCGGCCGGCCTGCTCGTGCTCGCCTCGGTGCTCCCCCTCGCCATGCTCGTGGCCGAGCTCTTCTCGGCCGGAGCGTTCGCGCAGCTCCAGGCCACGCTGGGCACGGCTCGCCCCTGGACGCTGTTCGGACAGACCGCCGGCCTCGCCGCCCTCGTCACGGCCGGGGCGCTTGCCATCGGTGTTCCCATGGGCGTCCTGATCGGCAAGACGGACGTGGCGGGTGCGCGCGCCGCCCTCCTGGTCCACCTGTTCCCGGTCTTCGTCCCGCCGTTCCTCCTCGCCCTCGGCTGGTTCCACCTCCTCGGCCGGGAGGGCCTGTTCGGGACGCCGGACACCGCGGACATGCTGTTCAGCCCGCTCGGTGTCCTCGCCACCCTGGCGCTGGCCTTCGCCCCGGTCGTCACCGCGCTCACGGTGCTGGGCCTGCACGGGATCGAGGCCTCCCTCGAGGAGGCCGCCCGGACGGTGAGTCGGCCCCTGCGCGTCGTCACGCACATCCTCGTCCCCCTCGCCTGGCCGGCCATGGCCTTCGGGGCGCTCGTCGTGTTCGCCCTGGCGCTCTCCGAGATCGGCGTGCCCATGTTCCTGCGGGTCCAGACCTACCCAGCGGCCGTGTTCGCACGCCTCGGCGGGGTCCAGTATGCACCGGGCGAGGCCGTCGCGCTGGTCCTGCCGATGCTCGGCCTCGGCCTGCTGCTGGTCCTTGTCGATCGACGCCTGCTCGGGCGCCGGTCCTTCGCGGCGCTCGGCCTGCGCTCGAGCCAGGCCGGCGCCCTTCCACTCGGCGCCCTTCGTCCCCTCGCCAGCGTCGTCCTGTGGGTGGTCTGCGCCCTCTCGATCCTGCCCTTCCTGGGCCTCGCCGTCGCGGCCGGCGCCGGCGGCATCGGCGCAGCCCTGGACTGGGTGGGCGCCAGCCTGGGCACGAGCCTCCTGTCCGCGGCGGGGGCGGCGACGGTGATCGCCAGCATGGGGCTCGTCCTCGGCCGCGCCGTCGCCCGGCGCCAGCGCTGCGGGCTGGTCTTCGACGCGATCGCGATGCTCGCCTTCCTGACCCCGGCATCGGTGCTGGGGGTCGGCCTCATGGCCACCTGGAACCACCCGTTCACCCAGGTCGTCTATGCCTCCTCGGCGATCCTCGTGGTCGGCCTGGTGGCTCGCTATGCCACGGTCGGCGTCCGGACCTTCGCCGCCGTCTTCCACCGCAGTCCACCGCAGCACGAGGAGGCCGCTGCGGTCTTCGGCGCCGGGTTCCTGAGGCGCCTGGCCTGCATCGTCATCCCGATGCAATGGCGGAGCATGGTCGGCGCCTGGCTCGTCGCCTTCGTGTTCTGCATGCGCGACCTGGACACGGTGGTCCTGTTCTACCCGCCGGGTTCCGAGCCGCTGCCCGTCCGGATCTTCACCCTGGAGGCGAACGGTCCGGCGCACGTGGTCGCGGGGCTGTCGATCCTGCACGTCGCGGCGACGGCCAGCGTGCTGGCGCTGGCCGCGCTGCTGCTGCGCGCACAGGCATGGGGGCGGCCGTGGGCTCCGTGATCGAGCTCGCCGGGATCACGGTCCGCCTGCGCGACCAGGTCGTGCTCGACGAGGTCTCCCTGGCGGTCGAGTGCGGCGAGACCCTCGCCCTGCTCGGCCCGTCCGGCTCCGGCAAGTCGACGCTGGTGCGGGTCGTGCTCGGCCTGGTGGCGCCGGAGCGGGGCACCGTCCGGCTACGCGGGCAGGTGGTCACCGAGGGGCGGAGGCTCGTGACGCCAGCGGAGGAGCGCCACCTCGCCGTCGTGCTCCAGGACCTGGCGCTGTGGCCGCACCTCACGGTTGCCGGCAACCTGCGCTTCGTCCTGCGCTCCCGGCGGCAGCACCGCCAGAACGAGCCGGCACGCATCACCCGGGCACTGGAGCGGGTCGGCCTGTCCGGGCTCGACCGCCGCTACCCCGGGGAGCTCTCCGGCGGCGAGCAGCAGCGGGTCGCCATCGCGCGCACCCTCGTGCTCGACCCCGATGTCGTGCTGTTCGACGAGCCGCTGTCCAACCTCGACGTGCGCCTCAAGCGGGAGCTCCTGTCCCTCGTCGGCGAGCTGCTGGCGTCCAGCGGCACCACGGCGGTCTGGGTCACCCACGATCCGCGAGAGGCCGCGTTCCTGGGCCACCGGATCGCCGTCCTGGAGGCAGGCCGGGTGGTGCAGGCCGGCAGCCGGGAGGAGCTGTGTGCAGAGCCGGCCACGGCCTTCGTCCGCGCTGTGGCCGACGAGCTTGCCGTGATCCAGCCTTGATGCGCCGGGGCTGTCCAGGCGGGCGTCAGCCGGCCACGGCCGCCAGGGACTGGGCGGCCCGTCGTCCCGACAGCAGCGCGCCGTGAACGGTGGCGTGGTACTCGCCGATGGTGTGCTCGCCGGCGAAGAAGAGCCGGTCGGCAACCGGCACCCGGAACCGGTCGTTGTCCTCCGGGCCGCTGCCGACCACCCAGCCGGAGTAGGAGCCCCGGGAGAAGGGGTCGCTGCCCCAGTGGCCGCTCAGCACCCGCACCGGGTCGGGGATGGCGGCGCCGTACATGGCCCGCAGCTCCTGCATGATCCGCTGGGTGGCCGCGGTCTGCGACAGGGACTCCATCTGGTTGCCGAAGCGCTCGATGGTCTCGGCGGTGAGGATCGGTCGGCGGTGCAAGGGGTAGCGGTTGACGAAGAGCACGTTCTCCGCCGCCCCGTAGGGCGCTCGGGCCTGGCCGATCTTGCCCAGGAACTCGGCCTGGGGGTTCCAGAACACCGAGGGGAACTCCATCACCAGCCGGTGGCGGTTGCCGAAGCCGAGCCTGGCGATGGAGCCCTGGAGCCCGGCGGGCAGGTCCGGGACGAAGCGCACCGAGCCCGCCTTGAGGACGCCCAGCGGCAGGGTGACGACGCAGCGCTCGGCCTGGAACACGACCCGGTCGGTGGTCACGGCAACCAGGTTCCCCTGGAAGTCGATCTCCTGCACCACGTGGCCGAGGCGGACGTCCAGCCCCGTGGCCATTGCGGTCATGACCTGGTCGTAGCCGTCGAAGAGGACCTCGTCCGGCCCGGGGTACTCCTCGTCCGTGTACCAGTGCAGGGTGGAGTAGCGCTGCAAGTACTGGCAGAGCTCCTCGACCATCTCGCCGTAGAGGAAGTCGGAGACCTCCCGCTCCCGCCCGTGGAAGAGGCTCTGCGCGCCCACCGCGTCCAGGGTCTCCGCCACCGACTGGTCCTGGCCCAGGAGACGGCGGTAGGCCAGGAGCAGGCCGAAAGAGAGCCGCACCTTCTGCCAGGTGGAGAGGACCACCGACTTCGGCACTAGGCTGCCAGAAAGGTCGTGGACATCCAGGCTGTCGTAGTTGCTGGCCCGGCGTGCCAGGCCGAAGCGATCGGCGAGCTTCGTCACCGGGTTGCCGTCCGCCCCGTGGATCCAGGTGGCGCCGATGTCCACCGGCACGCCCAGGGAGCGGTCGGTCTCGACGCGGCCGCCCACGTGCCCCTCGGCCTCCAGGACGATCACCTGGCCGGGCGCCTGGAAACCGAGGCGGTCCACCAGGGTGCGGGCGGCGGCCAGGCCGGCGGCGCCGGCGCCGATCACCAGGACCCGGTCGCTGGCCCGGCGGGGGACGGCGAGAGCCCCTCGCACCTTCCCGCCGCCGAGCGGGGCGGCGGCCATGGTGAGCCCGGCGAGCTTGAGGAACTGTCTGCGCTGCATTGCTGTACCTCCTTGCGTCGTGCCTGCCACCCTACCCCGCGAGGTGTTTCGGGATTGTGTCCGGAGTGTTTCCACAGCTGGCCGGCTCGCCACCGGCGGCCTGTCGGGTTACTCTTGGGCGGTCCCGGTTTCCGCGACAGGCATGCCCAGCGCCGTCCCCCGGATCCTCGTCGTCGAGGACGACGAGCGCGTGCGCATGGAGGTCTTCGACGCCCTCCAGGCGAGTGGCGCGCAGGTGGAGCTCTGCTCGAGCCTGGCCGGTGCGCGCCGGGCCCTGCGCTCCGAGTTCGACCTCCTCGTCCTGGACCTCGGCCTGCCCGACGGCGACGGCCTCGACCTCTGCCGCGACCTGCGGGCCTCCGGCCGCAGCCTGCCGATCCTGGTGCTTACCGCCCGCGGCGAGCCCGAGGAGCGGGTGCGTGGCCTCGAGGTGGGGGCCGACGACTACCTGGCGAAGCCCTTCTTCTCCGCGGAGCTCGTGGCCCGAGTGCGGGCGCTGCTGCGCCGCGCCGGCCCCACCGCTCTTTACGGCCGGGCCCGTCTGGGCGAGCTGTGGGCGGATCCGACCGCCCGCGCCGCCGGCAAGGGCAGCGCCACCCTGGACCTGACGCCCAAGGAGTTCGACCTGCTCCTGTTCCTGCTGCGCCATCCGGGCCGGGTCTGGACCCGGGAGCAGCTCCTGGATCGCGTCTGGGGCATGGGCTATCGGGGTGGTGCCCGGACCGTGGACCTGCACGTGACGCGCCTGCGCAAGAAGATCGAGGAGGATCCCGGCGATCCGCGCTGCCTGCAGACGGTGTGGGGCGTCGGCTACCGGATGGGCGAGGAAGCGGAGGAAGGAAGGAGATGACGACGACCCGTGGCCACGTTCCCTGGCACCGGAGCCTCCGGTTCCGGCTGGCCGCCTTGCTGGCCGCGTGCTTCCTCGCGGTCAGCTTCCTGGGCGACCGGGTGCTCGGGCAGCTCGAGGAGCGCCTCTACCCGGAGTGGTACGACCCGGTCTTTCTCCGCGGTCGTGCGGAGGCCCTGGAGCTGGCGGCGGCCGGCGAACTCGCTCGCGCCCGTGTCAACGACCTCTACCCGGAGACCTACGAGGCGGTGATGGTGCCCTACCGCTTGGTGGTGACCAGCGTGCTGGCCGTGGTGCTCGCCGTGGCCGTGACGCTGCTCGCTACACGGCGGCTGAATCGGCTGGCACGGCAGGTGCGCCCGGCACGACCGGAGGAGGACGGCCTGCCCGGCCCCTTCGCCGTGGCCGGCGGCGACGAGATCGCTGTTCTGGCGGGCGCGCTGAACGGCATGCGGCAGCGGGCCACCGAGCTCATCGAGAGTCTCGCGAGCCGGGATCGCTGGCGGCGGGAGTGGATCGCCCAGGTGGCCCACGACCTGCGCACACCGCTGGCGGCCCTGCTGGCTTGCCTGGAACGCGCCCAGGGCGCCGCGGTCCCCACGCCGGAGACCCTGGCTGCAGCCCGGGTGGACGCCCTGCGCATCCACGAGCTGACCGAGGATCTCCTGGAGAGCGCCCGCCTGGAAGGGGAGACGCCGCTGCGCCGCGAGCCCGTGCCGGCCGGCGAGTTGCTACGGCGTACGGCCCGGGTCCTCGAAGGGCTCGCCGCGCAGCGGGGTGTCGAGCTGCAGCTCGATCTGCCCCGGGGTCTGCCCGTGCTGCAGGCAGAGGGCGCACGTCTCGCCCGCGCCCTCGAGAACCTGCTGCGCAACGCCCTGCAGCACGCCGCGGCCCGGGTGGTGGTGGCTGCCGAGGTCCGCGGCCGCGAGCTGGTCCTCGGGGTGAGGGACGACGGCCCGGGCTTGCCCATCCCGGCGGGTGCCGCGCCCCTGGCCGACGTCATCGAGAGGCAGCGGGCGGGCGGCTCCTCGGGGGTCGGACTGGTCGTGGCGCAGCGCGTCGCCGAGCGCCACGGCGGGCGCGCCGAGGCAGAGAACTGCGGCGCGGGTGGCTGCGCCTTCCGGCTGATCCTGCCTCTGGAGGAGGGCTAGGAGTATGCGCCGCCTGGGTCTCGAGGCGCCCGGCGCCTCAGCCTGGATTTCCCATCTGACCAGTGTCCAGGCACCGCATGGGTGCTGCCGTCAGGAGCTGGGCCTTCTCCGGCCGGATCATGAGGCGGCAGCAGGAGGATTGGACCCTCCTTCCGAGTGCGAAGGGGGTGTCAGGAGCCGCTGAAGCGCATCCGCTATGCCCGGAGGCATGGACCAGGCACAGCGGTTGCGCAGGTCCTTGCCCCGAGGACCTCTCGCGGGACCTAGGCCCCGGCGAGGTGCGGCATCTCTGGCGCAGAGGCGCAGCACCAGGGACCGGGCATGGCGGATGCAGGTC
>CAYMFV010000003.1:0-28531 GCA_964389745.1 uncultured Planctomycetales bacterium
GCTGCTGGGGCGGCACGACCGGCGGGAGGGAAAGGGTCAGGAGAAGGGCGGTCCAGGCCATGGCGGGAATTCAGACAAGAGAGGCAAGTCATGATAGCAACCGGCGGCGGCAGCGATACTGCGACCCTGTCGCGGCAAGTGCCCGGCCCCTCCAACCCGCCCTCCGGGTGTACGTGCGCCCGACCCGGCTCCGGCCGCCGTCAGCCCTGCCCCTGGAAGAAGGCCCAGACCGCCTCGGCCATCTCCAGGTCGTGGTTCTGGCGGCCGACCAGCAACTCCCAGAGGAAGAAGTAGCGCTCCTGGATGCTCGGCTCGGTGTGGCCGCCGCCGTCCACCTCGTAGAGCACCACCCGGCTGCCCTGGCGGCCCTGGCTCCAGGTCCAGCGCCGGACCGTGGAACCGTCCCGCTGGTTGATGTCGGGAAGGTCCAGCACCGCCGGGACCGGGGCGGTGCCGAGGAAGCGCGTCCAGGCCCGGGCCGAGGCCATGGTGCCGAGGACCGTGCCCCGGCCGGAGCCCGGCTCCAGCACCGGCCCGCCGCCCCAGGGCACGAGGGGATCGTCGGTGCCGTTCATGAACAACACCGACACCGGCGGCCCCGGCTTCTCGCCCTCGGGGACGGCCGGCAGGGCCGCCACCACGGCCGCCACCGAGGCCACCCGATCGCCCAGGTCGGTGGCCAGGCGCAGGGACATGAAGCCGCCGTTGGAGACCCCGCAGGCGTGGATGCGGTCCGGATCCACCGGGAAGACCTGCTCGATGCGGGTGATCAGGGCGTCCAGGAAGGCGACATCGTCCACCGTGGGATTGATGCGGTTGTCCCGGCGGCCGTCGTTCCAGCCCCGCTTCCCGTCCTGGGAGAGCAGCCCCTCGGGGTACACGACCAGGAAGCCGTCCCGGTCGGCCAGGTCCATGAAGACCCGGAACGGGGCCCGGCGGCCGCTCCACCCGGTCATCTGGTCGGCGTTGCCGCCGTGACCGTGGAGGCAGAGGACCAGAGGCACGGGCTCGGTGCCCAGCCCCGGCGGGACGTAGAGGTCGTAGGTGCGGACCTGCCCGTCCACCGTGACGGCGAGGTTCCGGTGCAGCCCAGGCGCGGATCCACCCGGCGGGACGCCCCCGGCCAGGGCGAGGAGCAGGACGACGCCAATGCCCATGAGGTCAGCCTAGCACGGGGACCTCGCCAGGATCCCGGCCGCCGAAGGCCACCTCCAGGAGGCCGCGGCCGAAGCGGTCCAGCAAGGTCCAGGTGCGGCTGAGCATGGCCTCGAGCTCCTCCCGGCCGGGCGGTGCGTCACTGGGCCCGAAGAAGGTGACAGCGGCGACGCTGCCGTCCTCGTCGTCGAGGACCAGCACGGCCGGTTCCGTGACACTCCCGTTCACCCGTTCCAGGTAGGACTCGACGCGCTTCCAGGATTCCCGCGGCAGGGACGGCCCGGTGTCGAGCTGGAGGCAGAGCAGGCCCGACTCCTCGACCATGAAGAACCGGCCCACCACGCTCCCGTAGCTACCCCACGCGTTGACGGGCAGCCACTCCTCCTCCTGCCGGAAGCAGCGGACCCCGTCGGCCCGCGCCTCCGCCCACTCCCGGATCGCCCGGAAGACCTCCTCGTCCCGCTCCGCCTGCCTCATCCTTCCTCCTCCCCTTCCTGCGGCCAGCACTCGGCGTGCGCCGCCTCCGGGTCCTTGTCCCCAAAGGCGACGGCCAGGAGGCCCGGCCCGGCCTGGGCCATGACATCCAGGCTCGCCTCCAGCATGCTGTCGAGCTGGCCCACGGAGGGTCCACCGTCGTCGACGACCAGGCTCGCCTGGCTGTGGACCATTCCCTCCTCGAAGTCCAGGACCAGGGATGCACGCCACAGGCCGTCGTTCACCCGGGCCAGGAACTCGCAGACCCGCGGCCAGGACTCCCTCGGCATGCGCGGCCCGGCGAACAGCCAGATGCCGACCAGGCTGTTCTCGCCGCTGGCCACGACCAGTCCCGGCATGCTGCCGTAGTGTGCTTCCAGGCCCACGACGAGCACGTCGGGGACGCCGGCCTCCACGTGCTGGATGCCGCGCTCCCGCAGCCACTCTCGAACCGTTGCGTAGGTCTCGTCCACAGTCTCGTCCACGTCCTCCCACCTCCGTGCTTCGTTCGTGCAGATTCCGATTGCTGGGAGGTCCTGTCCTCCCAGCTTTCCAAGAGCGGGGAGGCCGCCGGCTGTGACTACTTCTTCCGCCCGTCCCGTCACGCCCCGAAGGCACCGACGCCTGCCGGGGCCGGCAGCAGGGCTCTTCATCTCCCTCGCCACAGCGGCATGTGTGCTCCCCGACGGCGGCAACCACCACCAGTTCCTGACCGCCAAGGACGTGGCCAGCATGCCCTGCCGAGGCGCAGCAACGGCACCGGGCGCCGAGACCCCTTCCTACAGTGGCCGTGGCGCTTCTTCGATCCCAACGGTCAGCCGGACGGACTGTTCGCCTTCTGCCAAGGCTTGAGGTTCAGGCGCAGCCGCAAGGCAGCCGCCGGGAGACCCGTGCAGGGCTCCGGGTCCTGGGTGGCTCGGTGGCACCGGCGATCGGGCGGTCAGGCCCTCCTCTCCTACTGCGCGGCCTTGCCGCCAGGCCGCCTGGTATGGCGGCGGCGTGGCTCCGGCCATAGGGACTCTTGGACCAAGGAGGCATCTCCCGTGGGGTGGATCGTGGTCGGGCCCAGCGGGTCCTTCGGCGGAAACGGTGGCTCGCCGGTTCTAGCAGCGCCGAGCCCTTCCAGGAAGCGTCCCACGTCCTTCCGCCGGAAAACGGGGATCCCCAGCGCGTGCAGGTCCGCGTTCTCGGGGCAAGCAGAGGTGAATACGGGAATCCGCAGGTCCAGCACCCGCTCACAGAGCTCGTAGGTCTTGGTGCCCCTGGCGGCGAAGGGGATGAACACGACGTCCGACAGGGCTGCGGCGAGGAGATTGCGGGCCAGGATATTCTCCCGTGTGAACTCCTCGGTGGACGACTCCGCCGCAGAGAGCACGAGGAGCTCTCCCTCGCGAACGCGCCTGTAGTACTCCTCCTTCTCGGGGAAGCCCGATAGCGGACCATCGCCGAACCGGTCCAGGAGGATCCGATCCCATGTCTCGTGCTGCAGTCCCCGGGCGCTGCACAGGGTGACGGAACGAAGGCCGAGAGGGTCGTGCTTGCGGTAGAGCGCAAGGCGGAAGATCTCCGTCTCCATGACCGAGTGCCACCCGCCAGCGTAGTTCATGGCGTAGTCCCGGATCGTGAACAGGAGCTCGTTTGTGGCGACCATGGCCGCACCAGGGATCTCGTCCGTGGCGGCCACAGCAAAGGTGAAGCGCTTGAGCAGCTTCAGGGGCCCGTGGTAGTGCAGAACGGGCGCCAGGTCAGCGAGCCGCTCGACAAGCCGGCGTGGGTAAAGCCGGTCCCCAGGATTCAGGGTGCGATACTCCACAGGATTCGGACCTGACGGCCCACTTCCTCGTCAATGTTGGTGATGGCCTGGCCTCGGCGGACTCTCCGGTGGGCCTCCGCCGAGAGTTCAGCCAGGCACTTGTGGGTGCCGTCCTCCGGATCGAACGGGGGAATGCCGAGGGTCTGCACGACCGACGGGGCGCCGAAGCCCCGCCCGCCGGAGGAGAAGCTGCGGATGTAGGTGTCGGCGAGATCCGAGTTCAGGATGGCACAGAGATAATGGGCCTCGGCCCGGGACTTGGCAACGAAGAAAGAGGTGGTGTCGGTGGAGATCAGCCGCTTCGTGCCGAACGGCGTGCGCAGGGTGGACAACACGGCTGCAGCCATGGACTGGGTCATGCGCTTCCAGGCGACGCGGTAGGGGGCGAAAGTGTAATCGCCAATCCCGTACATCGCGTAGAACTCCGTCTGCTCTGCGAACTCGCGTACGGCCCGTGAGCCACGGGACAGCAGAATGCTCTTGAACTGCTGCAGGTAGCCCAGCGTCAAAGGCGTGTTCTCGGACATCCAGTCCCTGGAGAAAGGCGCCCGTGTCCGGGGATCCTGGGAAAGGAGGACATAGACGTGGCTGCGAATCCCGTAGCGTACCAGATCGCCCCCACTGACAGCCGGGAAGACCAGGTCCGGCTCGATGGCATCGCGCACCTTGGGCACCTTGCGCTTGCCACGGTCATGCTGGTTCTCCACGACGATGAGCCCGTCCGGCCGGACCTCCCGGATCGTGAGCCAGAAGACGCCGTAGGGTTCCACCCGGGCACCGAGCCTGGCCTTGTAGGCGTTCTCTCCCTTCAGCCGGCGGAGGACCTTGAGATCCCTCGGCGGGGCCGTTTGCCACGACGAGACCTGCCTTCGCGGATCCACCGGCACTGCCTGCATTCGCTGCTGGTCCGTTGCGCGCCGGACTTGTGCCAGTGTCCACCCGGGCCGGATCCTGCCGACCCCGCGCTTCCGACGCCACTGCACCACCTGGACCGGATAGGTGGTCTCCTCGCCCTTCCGGAGAGCGAAGATGCTGGTCTTGTTGGCCGCCTGGAAAGGCTGCAGGTGCACCATGTCCTCCATCCAGAGGATTCGCAGCGGTTCGCCTGTCGCACCGATCCGGAACCGCCGGAATCCCTCCCCCGCGCCCTTCGACTTGAAGACCTCCTGGGTAATGACGAAGGCGAGCGTTCCGCCGTGCTTGAGGTACCGGTCGGCGCATGCATAGACGAAGAGCATCGAGAAGTCCTTCTCCCCGGCGCCGAGCCGGGACTCGTGGCCCTTGAGGGAGAAGAGGCCGTAGCCTTGCCAGAGCCGGCCCGTGCGTTCGCGGTACTCACCCGAAAGGTAACCCCAGCGGATCCAGGGCGGATTGCCCACCACAAAGTCGAATCTACCCAGGTAGGTGGGAGCGAAGGCGTTCTTGATGTAGTGAGCCCAGATGCCATCCTGCCCCTGATCGTCGAGCTCCTTGATGTGGGCGTAGATGGCCTCGAGTCGGGCCACCTCCTCGTCCACGAGGCTTTCGAGCTCGCGCGCCAGCCGCTTCCGGAAACCGGCTCGCGACAGCTTGCCCCTGAGCGCCGTGAGCACCAGGGCACAAAAGCGGTCGATGCGCTCCCTGCTCTTCATGGCGAGGGGAAACACATAGTCGTGGTCCTTGGTGTGGAATACGATCCGATCGGCAGGGAACATCTCCGCCACGGCGTCCGCCGCCGGGCCGGGCTCATCGGGCGGCACTACCGAATCGCAGAGGTACACTGGTATGGAGATGGGGCGGACGAAGGGCAGGAACTTGGCAAAGGCGATCAGGTAGTTCGTCCGCGCGGCCAGAACAGCCAGAGGGTTGAGGTCGAAGCCCACTACTCCATCGAGAATCGCCCGGCCGACCTCGGCCGGCCGGGCCTCGGACTTGCTGGCCGTGTACTCCATCACCCGGTGGATGGCCTGGACCAGGAAGGTGCCCGAGCCGCAGGCAGGATCCAGGAAGCGAGCGGACGGATCGCCCGTGTAGCCGCTTCGCTCGACCAGGTATCCCGCCAGCCAGTCGGGAGTGTAGTACTCACCCAGGCTGTGTCTGAGGTTCCTGGGTACGACCAGTTCGTACAGGTTCTGGAGGAGGTCGCGCGTCCAATCCGGCGCCAGGATAGGAGTCGCGGGCTCGAACTCGGCGAGCGTCTGGACCATCCCGCGGACGGCGTTCGCCAGGGGCCGTGTCCACGTGTCCAGGTACCACGAGAAGAAGTCGGCCTCGAGGAAATTGATGATTCCCAAGCGCTGGAAGTCGGAGCCGTCCTCTAGGTAGGCAAGCCGCTGGCGCAGGATCTCGTTGTCCTCGGCTCCCAAGCCCTCGACAAAGGAATCCACGCCGAACCCCTGCTGGAGCGCGAGCAGCTCGTGGGCGATGAGCTTCATGAGCAAGGCGTAGTAGGTGTGGATGGCGAACAGCAACGTCCGCAGCCGAACTCCACTTGGCAGGCCGTAGGACCGGGCCGTCTCCTCGGCGGCGGTGTCGGCTTTGTCGAGCTTCTCGCCGTAGACCGCGCCGAAAATGCGGTCCCATTCCCCATAGAAGGCGGCGACCCGCCCGCGGCCTCGGCGCTGACCCCGCATTGCCGCCGCGTACAGTTCCGAGACGGCGACCCGCGCCGTCTTGCTGTCCGGTCCGAAGGCTTCCGCCAGGTGCTCGGCGACCAGCGGTCTGCGGGCTGCCGATCGGAGGTAGACGAGGAGGTTCGCCAGGCTCTGCGCCGAGACCGGATAGGGTCCCTGCACCTGGAAGCCCTGCCTGGGCGCCATCTCGGGAAAGAGATCCTGTTCGGCCGCATAAACAGGGATCGGGGGCGGCAGGAGGGTAAGCGAACGCGAGTAGCGAAGGAAGAGGAGACTGACGCCGTCCAGGGCGACTCCGACCGCCTTCTCCAGGAAGGCCTCCTCGTCGCCATGACGGGCCGCCTCCTCTCGCAGGTAGCCCTGGAGCTGGCGGACCACTGCCGCACGGGACCCGGGGGAGCTGAGCTTGCGAGGAGCCTTGTACTCGACAATCAGGTGGCCGTAGATGGCGTCGATCCGCTTTGCGGTGAACTTGGTGGTCCTCTCGTACGCAACCTCGACATCGATCCCGACCTCGCGAAGTACGCGCCCAAGCAAGGGCTCGACCCTCATCTTGAGGTCTTCCTCGGTGCGCGCCTCCCTGGCGGCCTTCGCAATGTCCCTCGCGAGCCTCTCTGTATTGACCTGCCAGACGGATTTCGCACTGCTCATCCCGGGCCCCAGTCTATCGGGACGACCCCCGCGGACAAGCGCGCTGGCCCTAGGGCCAGTACGGACTGCTCTTGAGGGTCCCCATCGGAGACTGTGCAAGGAAGCCGGCGCCAGCAACGACCCTGGCGATCATGCGCCTCTTACAAAGGACGGTCACCCCCCTGGCCGGTTACCCGGACATGGGAACTGCTGCCCTGCTTCGCTCCCAGGCCACTTCGGCAACGCGCGCAAGGCCGGCACGACCACCTTGCGTTCGCCTAGACCGAGAACGGCGCCGACGCCTCCAGGACCACCGGCGCGCCGCCCACGGGGTGCGGGAACTCGAGGCGGGTGGCCCAGAGGGCGATGCTGCCGTCGGGGCGGGCGGCCCGGGCGCCGTACTTCCCGTCGCCGAGGATCGGGCAGCCCAGGGCCCGGGCGCAGGCCAGGCGGAGCTGGTGGGGGCGACCGCTCGCAGGCTCCAGCTCCAGCAGGGTCGCCTCGCCCCGCCCGGCGAGGACCCGCCAGCGGGTCCGGGCCTCCAGGGCGCCCGGGGCTCCCTCCGGCGCCACGGCCACCACGTTGCGGCCGGCGTCCTTGGCCAACCACTGGACGACCTCCCCCTCCGCGGCCGCCGGCCGGCCCTCCACCAGGGCGTGGTAGGTCTTGCGCACCGCCCCGCGTCGCCAGGCCGCCGACAGCCTGCCCGCGGCCTTGGAGGTCCGGGCGAAGAGCATCACGCCCCCCACCGGCCGGTCCAGGCGGTGGACCACCCCCAGGAAGACCCGGCCGGGCTTGTCGAAGTCCCGCCGCACCCGCTCCCGGGCCAGGTCCAGGAGGGAGGGGTCCCGGCTGGCATCGGGCACCGCCGGCATGCCTGGGGGCTTCACCACCCCGAGGAGGTGGTTGTCGCAGAGGAGCACCTGGAGGTCGCCGGGCTCCATCGGGCCTCACGCCTTCCGCCACCAGCGGGCGCAGAAGCCGCAGGGCAGCCAGCGGCCGCCGTCGCCCTCCTCCCGGAGGGCCAGGTCGCCGGCCTCCCGCCGGCCCGGGCCGAGCCCCAGGAGGAGGTTCTCCAGGGTCAGGCTGGAGATGCCCGTGGCGTAGGCCGAGAGGGCCAGGCAGGCCGGACCGGTGGGCTCGAGGAGGGCGGCGCAGGCCTCGAGCAGGGGTGCCAGGCCGGTCTCGAGCAGCCACTTCTCCCCCTTCGGCCCCCGGCCGTAGTGGGGCGGGTCCAGGAGGATCCCGTGGTAGCGCCGGCCCCGGCGGACCTCCCGCCGGGCGAGGGCCAGGGCGTCGTCCAGCAGCCAGCGGATGGCGTCCGCCGGGAGGCCGCTGGCCCGGGCGTTGGCCGCCGCCTGGTCCAGGGAGGTCCGGGAGGCGTCCACGTGGGTCACCTGCCAGCCGGCCCGGGCGGCCAGGAGGCTGGCGGCGCCGGTGTAGGCGAAGAGGTTGAGGAGGCGGGGGCGCTCCACCCCCGCCGCCGCCAGCTCCCGGCGCCGGGCCTCCAGCCAGACCCAGTTGGCCGCCTGCTCGGGGAACAAGCCCAGATGCTTGAACGGGCTCGGCAGGATCCGCACCCGGACCGGCGGCAGGCCCGGCAGGTCGTCCAGCTCGACCTCCCAGCCCTCGGCGACCGGGGGCCGGCGGCCGGCCTGGGGGGCCTCCCAGCGGCCGCCCCGGTCGGACTCCCGGACGAAGACCAGGTCGGCCCTGCGCCGCCACTCCGCAGCCGGCAGCCGGGGCCGCCACAGGGCCTGGGGGTCCGGCCGGCGCAGGACCCACGGCCCGTAGCGCTCGAGCTTCTCCCCGTCCCCGGAGTCCAGGAGGGCGTGGGCCCGGAAGGGCGGCGGCGCGAGGATCCCCACGGCGGGCAGGATATGGCCCGGCCAGCCCTGGCACTCCGCCATCCCTGGGTTACTCTCCCCGAGAGCATCGCCCCGCTCCGCGAGGGGAGGGGTACACTCCCCCCCTTCATTCCACCCGAAACACCCAGAGAGAGGCAGGGAGAACGGGAGCCAATGGCCGTCGTCTTCGTCGCCAAGGAAAGCATTCCGGGCGAGACACGGGTCGCCGTCTGCTCCGAGACCGTCCACCGCATGGTACAGAAGGGCCACGAGGTCCTGGTCCAGGCGGGGGCGGGCAGCGGGGCCTTCATGAGCGACTCCGACTTCACCGGGGCCGGAGCCTCCATCGTGGAGGACTTCGCCACCGGGCTCGCCCGGGCCGACATCGTCCTCAAGGTCGCCGCCCCCTCCGCGGAGGAGGCCCGCCAGTTCCGGAAGGGCCAGACCCTGGTCTCCTTCCTCCAGCCGGCCCAGCGCCTGGACGTGGTCCGGGCCCTGGCCGAGAGCGGGACCACCGTCTTCGCCATGGACCTGGTGCCCCGGATCACCCGGGCGCAGAAGATGGACGCCCTGTCCTCCCAGGCCAACATCGCCGGCTACAAGGCGGTGCTCCTGGCGGCGTCGAACCTGGGCAGGTACTTCCCCCTGCTGATGACCGCCGCCGGCACGGTCAAGCCGGCCAAGGTGGTGGTCTTCGGAGCCGGGGTCGCCGGGCTCTACGCCATCGCCACGGCCCGCCGGCTCGGGGCCGTGGTCTGGGCCACCGACATCCGGCCGGTGGTGAAGGAGCAGGTCGAGTCCCTGGGCGGGCACTTCATCGAGGTGGAGGCGGACCAGGACACCGAGGACCAGGGCGGGTACGCGAAGGAGGCCAGCGAGGACTACAAGCGCCGCCAGCAGGCGGCGGTGGCCGAGCACGTGTCCTCGGCCGACGTGGTCATCACCACCGCCCAGGTGCCCGGGAAGCGGGCGCCGGTGCTGGTCACCCGGGCCATGGTCGAGTCCATGCGTGCCGGCTCCGTGATCGTCGACATCGCTGCCGGCCAGGGCGGCAACTGCGAGTGCACCGAGGCTGGCAAGCACGTCCGGGTCGCCGGTGTGCTCATCATCGGCGAGACCAACCTGCCGGCCACAGTGCCGGTGGACGCCAGCGTCCTCTACTCCCGGAACGTCCTCCAGGTGGTGGAGCACCTGACGCCGGAGAAGGACCTGAAGCTCGACTTCGAGGACGAGATCACCGCCGGCTCGGTGGCCATCCACGAAGGCGAGATCCGCCACGCCCCCACCGCCCAGGCCCTGCAGAGCGAGGCCCAGCAATGATCCTCATCCTCCTTCTCTTCGTCTTCCTGCTGGCGATCTTCGTCGGCTTCGAGGTCATCACCAAGGTGCCCCCGACGCTGCACACCCCGCTCATGTCGGGGGCCAACGCCATCTCGGGGATCACCATCGTGGGCTCCCTGTCGGCGGCCCACGCCGGCTTCACGACCATGGCCAAGATCCTGGCCTTCCTGGCCATCGTCATGGCGACGATCAACGTGGTCGGTGGTTACATGGTGACCGACCGCATGCTCCACATGTTCCGGAAGCCGAAGAGCCGCGGCTAGGAGGACGACGACGATGCACGACACTGCAAAGGTCCTCTACCTGGTCGCGACGGCCCTGTTCATCTTCGGGCTCAAGCGCATGGGCCGGGTGCGCACTGCCCGGCAGGGCAACCTGATCTCGGCCCTGGGCATGCTCCTGGCCATCGTCACCACCCTGGTGGCGCCCGACGTCGGCGTGACGCTGAGCTGGCCCATGATCATCGCCGGCCTGGTCATCGGCGGCGCCGTCGGCGCCTGGCTGGCCCGGACCGTGGAGATGACCGCCATGCCCGAGATGGTGGCCCTGTTCAACGGCTTCGGCGGCGGCGCCTCCCTGCTGGTGGCCCTGGCCGTCTTCTGGGGCGAGTACCTGCACGACGACGCCCTCAAGGCCGCCGCGCCGGCCCACGGCGAGGTCCTGGGCCTCACCGGCCCCATCGTCTGGGTGATCGCCATCGTCCTCTCGGTGCTGGTCGGCGGCGTGACCTTCAGCGGCTCCCTGGTGGCCATGGGCAAGCTGTCGGGCAAGATCCCCGGCAAGCCGATCCTGCTGCCCGGCCGGCACTTCATCAACCTCGGCCTGGGCGTCCTGGCCATCCTTCTCGGCTGGTGGGCCGGCTGGGCCGTCGCCGGCGGCATGTCCGCCTTCCTGCTCGTCGTCCTGGCCCTCGTCTCCTTCGCCCTGGGCGTGCTCCTGGTCATCCCCATCGGCGGCGCCGACATGCCGGTGGTCATCTCGCTGCTGAACTCCTACTCGGGGATCGCGGCGTCCATGGCCGGCTTCGTCATCGGCAACTCCCTGCTGATCGTCGCCGGCGCCCTGGTGGGTGCGGCCGGCCTGATCCTCACCAACCTGATGTGCAAGGCCATGAACCGCTCCCTGCTCCACGTGCTGGTGGGCGGTTTCGGCGACACCGGGGCCACGGCCGACAACAGCGACTACACCAACGTCAAGTCCGCCTCGCCCGAGGAGGTGGCGATGATCCTGGAGAGCGCCAGCTCGGTCATCTTCGTCCCCGGCTACGGCATGGCCGTGGCCCAGGCCCAGCACGTGGTCAAGGAGCTGGCCGACCTGCTGGAGAAGGGCGGCCGGGAGGTGCGCTTCGCCATCCACCCGGTGGCCGGCCGGATGCCCGGGCACATGAACGTGCTCCTGGCCGAGGCCGACGTGCCCTACGACAAGCTCTTCGAGCTGGACCATATCAACGGCGACTTCAAGAACACCGACGTGGCCGTGGTGGTGGGCGCCAACGACGTGGTCAACCCGGCCGCCATCGAGGACCCGCACAGCCCCATCGCCGGCATGCCCATCCTCAACGCCTACGAGGCCGGCACCGTCCTGATCGTGAAGCGCAGCCTGTCGCCGGGCTACGCCGGCATCAAGAACCCCCTCTTCGAGCGGGACAACTGCATGATGTGCTTCGGAGACGGCAAGAAGTTCATGCAGGAGGTCGTGAA
Organism: uncultured Planctomycetales bacterium; assembly: GCA_964389745.1. Classification (GTDB taxonomy): domain Bacteria; phylum Planctomycetota; class UBA1135; order UBA1135; family UBA1135; genus CAYMFV01. The sequence continues at coordinate 11,573 of CAYMFV010000003.1, forward strand.
CGAGTTCAAGGAGCTGTAGCCGGCACCGTCCACTGGGGCACGAGCCCCACCACGAAGCCGCGGAGGGCCAGGAGGTCCTCCGCGGCTTGCGCTTCCTCCCGCCACGCCGGCACCCGGGACCGCCAGGCCTCGTGCTCCCGGGCCGAGCGCCAGAAGGTGGCCACCAGGTAGCGGTCCGTGCCGTCCCGGGCCCGCCCGAAAGCACCGCCGAGCATGCCCGGAGCCGCCGCCATGGCCGGCCGCCAGGCCCGGGCCTGGACCGCCTCGAAATGCTCGCGGCGGCCAGGCCGCAGGCGACAGTCGGCCACCCGGAGGACCGCCGCGCCGCCGGCCGCCCCGGGCAGGGCGCCGGCGGCGCCGGGCATGTCCAGGACGAGGTCGAAGAGGGCCGTGGCACAGGCCTCCATCGTCCCGGCCTGGCCGCTGCCGGCGACGATCCGGTCGTGGGCCCCGGCCTGGAAGTGCCGCCAGGCAGCCTCGTCCCGCCAGCAGGCGAGGATGCCGGCGGTGCCATCGTCCGCCATGTCCCATCCCCCCCACTGCCCCAGAAAGCCCTGGCTGTCGCGCAGCTCCGCCCAAGCTTCCTGGGCCCGGGTGAAGGCCGCCGTGTGGTCCTCCGGATCCTGGGCGCCCTCCTTTGGAAGGCCTGTTACCGACAGGTAACACGCCGGCATCTACTCCCAGGCCCAGACCCAGGGCACGCCTTTTGCAGTCGGCCACCAATGACCATGGCGCACACATGGAAGCTGGCCCTTCTCGCCGCGGGCCTCGTGGCTCCAGGCCTGGCCATGCAGCAGCCCGAAGCGAAGGAGGATGCCCCGATCCTCTTCGTCGGCTGGTGGGACCGCGCCCAGCCTGCCCTCTACCGGGCGGCCCTGGAGGCCGGGGTGCCTGTCGAGATTCTGGGCACCGGCGACCCACGCCTGGACGAGGTGCGACTCTCCAGTAGACGCGTGGTCCTCATCGGCCAGATCAATGCCACCGAGGCGCATCGCCTTCGGGTGCGAATCGAAGCCCTTCCTCCCGGTCATGGCGTGGACTTTCTGCTGGCCGTGAACCGCGCCAGTCACGACGAGCTCCGTCAGGCCAGGCTGGCGCGTTCCGATGAGACCATCCAGGCGTTCTGCTATCCGCCCAGCGCCGACAACTACCGTGCTCTCCTGCGGTTCCTGGCGATCCAGTACCTGGGAGCCACGGGGGAGCTTCCAGTGCCAGCTCCGCCTCCTGCCGAGGGGCTCTACCACCCCGAGGCCCCAGCGTACTTCGACTCCGCTGCCGACTTCATCCAGTGGCAGGCCTCCCGCCCGGGTGCCACCGGCGGCAAGGCCGGAAGGGTGGTTCTCCAGGTCCAGGGTGACTACCTCCATCTGGGTGACAAGGCCGTGATCGACGCCCTCATCCGCGCACTGGAGCAGCACGGGCTCCAGGTGGCCACGATGTTCGGCCAGGACGACTTCCTGCGTCGCTCGATCCTGGCGGTGGCGCCAGACCTGCTGGTCACCCTGCGGCACTCCGGCGTGGAGGACGAACTGCGCCGTGGCTCTGCCCCCACATTCCTCGAGCGTCTGGACGTTCCCTACCTGGGTCCGATCTCCATGCTCAGCCAGTCCTGGAAGCAGTGGCGTGAGGATCCTCGAGGGGCCTTGGAGACCGCGGCCCTGGTCACCGCGCGCGAACTCCATGGCATCATCGAGCCACTGATGGTCGGTGGAGTGGATCTGGATGCCCGGGGCCTCAAGGTCCATACGCCGGACGACGCCCTTGTCGCGCGCTTCTGCGACCGGGTCCTGGCCTGGATCCGCCTGCGCCGCAGGTCCAACACCGAGAAGCGGATCGCTGTCATCTACTACCACAAGTACCTGGGCAAGGGCGACGTGGGCCGCTCGCGCAGCGTTTCGGGCATGTTCCTCGACACCCACGCCAGCCTGATCAACCTGGTCCGGGCCATGCGCGAGCACGGCTACATGGTGGAGGGTTTCCCCAAGGACGAAGCCTCCCTGGTGACGCTCATGCAGGAGCGAGGCCGCGTCATCCCCTCTTGGGCGCCAGGCGAGCTGGCTCGTCTTGTCAGTGACGGCCAACCGGTGCTCCTCCCGGTCGAAGATTACCTGCGCTGGTACCAACGCGATGTCCCGCCGGCAGCCCGACGTGCCGTGGAAGCGGTATTCGGTCCTCCCCCGGGCAACTTCATGGTCTGGCGCGACGGCGGCCGGGCCTGGTTCGTGCTGCCGGTCATGCGCTTCGGGAACCTGCTGCTGGCGCCACAGCCAGACCGCGGGGACATTCAGGACGCCGCCCTCATTCATGATCGCCGCACACCACCGCCACACCAGTACCTGGCCTTCTACCTGTGGCTGCGCCACGGCTTCCAGGCTGACGCGGTGGTCCACTTCGGCACCCATGGCTCCGAGATCTACCTTCCGGGAAAGGATGTGGGCCTGGCCTTGGAGGACTTCCCTGCAATCTGCCTGGGCAACCTGCCGAACATCAATCCCTGGATCCTGGACAACCTGGGAGAGGCCGTGATCGCCAAGCGGCGGGCCAGCGCCGTCCTCGTGGACCATCTGGGACCGCCCACTTCCGCGGTGACCCTCGACCCTGACCGCAGACAGCTTCTGGCTGACTTGGAGAGGTTCCTCGCCCTGCCCGAAGGTGCGGTCCGCGATGAGACCGCGGCGAACATCCTTCAGCGTGTCCAGGACCTTGGCCTGGGCGCCGCGGGCACGGCCGCTGTCGATTCCTCTCGCTCCTTGTCCCAGGTGGCCACCTATCTTCGCGAGCTCTCCGCTGAAACGGTGACCCTGGGCCTTCACCGCCTGGGCCAGCCGCCGGATGACGAGCTTCTCGATGAGTACCTGGCCACCATTCGTCAGACCAACCCGGAACTCGCCGGGGACCAGGAAGCTCTCTCCAGCCTGCGCGAGCGACTGCTCGACTGCAGTGGCGAGATCAATGGCATTCTGGCGGCCCTGGACGGTCGCTTCGTGCCTCCGGGGCCCGGGGGAGGACCAGACCGCAATCCGGCTGCGCTTCCCACCGGCCGCAACCTCTATGGCCTGGATCCGGAGATCGTGCCCACCCGCGAAGCCTGGAAGGTGGCCCGCTCCCTGCTGGCCGAGATCCTGTCCGCCGAGGAACAACGTACCGGGCTTCCCGCTCGTCAGGTGGCCTTCAACCTCAACGGCATGGAGACCTTTCGCGACTTCGGCGTGATGGAGGCCGAGATCCTCCTCGCCCTCGGAGTCAGGCCGGTGTGGAGTCCGGGCGGGAGGATCGTTGACCTGCAGTTGATCCCGCGCGACGAGCTCGGCCGCCCGCGCTGTGACGTCTTCATCGCCGTGGGTGCAATCTACCTCAAGAACTTCCCATCTCGTGTCATTCTCCTGGACAGAGCCGTAAGGCTGGCTGCCACGGCTGGGGAGCCCGACAACCCCGTCCTGGCCCGTACCAGTGCTTTGACCGAGGCTCTGCGCAAGGAGGGTGTGCCGCCCCAGCGCGCCCGCTTCCTGGCAGCTTCCCGGATCTTCGGCACCGCACCCGGGGGCAGCGGCTTCCGCCTCGAGTTCCTGTTTCCGCGGAGCGGTGAATGGCAGGACGCTGGCTCCCTCTTTCGCGCCTACAAGGTCAATGCCAGCCACCTCTACTCCAAGGAACTATGGGGGGAGTCGCTGGAACGCCTCTACGAGCAGGCGCTGCGTGGCTCCCGGGTAGTGGTAAGCACATGGGGCAGCCGGATGGTGAGCCCGCTGGCCAACCATCACGAGGTCGAGGGCTCGGGCGGCCTGTCCCTGGCGGTACAGCAGTCCTCCGGGGAGAAGCCGGCCGCCTACCTGAACGACCTCCGCTCTTCAGGCAGAGCCGCGGTCCGGGAGCTGGACCAGGTCCTCCTGGAGCGCCTCGGGGTGGAGCTCCTCGCTTCCACCTGGATTCGCTCGCAGATGGAGCACGACTTCGCTGGGGCGGGACAGATGGCCGAGCTGGTGCGCAATGCCTTCGGATGGCGGGCGCTGCGCGAGTCCGCGCTGCCTGGGGAGGCTTTCGACGCCATCGCCCGGGTGTACGTGGATGACAGCCTCAAGTTGAGCCTCAATGCCTGGTTCGACCGGGTGAACCCCTTCGCTTTCCAGACCATTGCCGCGGTGCTGCTGGAGAGCGCCCGCCGTGGTTTCTGGCAACCGAGCCCCGAGCGCCTGGCGGCCATCGCCCGGGCATATGCGGACAGCGTCGCACGTTTTGGCTACAACGCCGGGGCCGTGGAAGGTGGCAATTCGGCGTTCCGCGCTCTTGTTGAACAGTGCCTCTCCGGCCCTGGTGACGCCGAATTGCTGGAAGCCTGTCTCGCGGAAATGAACGCCGCTGAGAGCCCTGCAGCACCCGGTGAGCGGCCAGTGGTCGGCCAGGTGGCGGAGACCGCCACAGGCACCTCCGAGGCCTCCGCGACCTGGCGATGGCTGGCGGCAACGGGCTTCGGCCTGGCTGTCATCGCGGCCTTCCTCTATGGGTGGTTGCGGCGCGCAGGCACGCATGGAGGTGCGGCATGAGCACTGTCGTCCAGGTCCTCTACGCCATCTCCAACGCCCTGCTGGTCCCGGTCGCGCTTGCTCTCCTCGCCCTGGCGCTCCTGGCGGCGGCGCTCCTGGGCGGGATCGTCAGGGAGTGGCCCGTACGCCGTCGCTGGAGGCTCGAGCGTAGCATCGCACTGCAGCGCCTCCGGCAAGGTGTGATAGACCTCGCGGACCTTCCCCACCAGCTCCACGCCTTTCCCCATGGCGAGATCCTCACTGCCCCACCCATTGCAGCCGAGGTGCTCGCGCGCTGCTTGCAGCAGCGCGCCCTGCGCTCCCTGTCATGGCTGTCCCTGGGCTCCCGAGCTGGCCCTGCTCTGGGGTTGATGGGCACGTTGATCCCCCTTGGGCCTGGTCTCACCGCCCTGGCCCGCGGCGATGTGGAAATGCTTTCCGCTCGCCTGGTCGTGGCCTTTACCACCACTGTCCTCGGGCTCTTCGTGGGGCTGGCTTTCTTCGCCATGAGCCTGGTGCGCCGCCGTTGGTATGCCGAAGACGCCATGTGGCTCGAACTCCTCCTTCCTGGGCCGGAAGCGGGCCCAGATGGCGCTCGGTCGGCGCTTGCATGATGGCGCTCCATCCCAAACGCAGTCGGCTCCCCCTGTCCGAACTCCCCCCGCTGGACGATGACCCCTTGTCCGGCCTGGCGAACCTCTTCGACGCGGCCATCGTCTTCGCGCTGGCTCTGATGGTGGCATTGGCCATCGCCCAGCAGCTTCCACTCGAGTCTCTGGCGCAGACGGCTGCCGTGCCGCAGCCGGAGACAGCCCGGCCTGTCCCCATGAGGCCCAGCGAGCGCGTCGCTGGCGGCAGCGGGACACGCGTGGGGGTTGCCTACCGACTTCACAGCGGCGAGCTGGTCTACGTCCCAGACCCCGCCTCACAAGAAGTGCAGCAATGAAGCATACCACCCGACCCATTCCCCTCCTGCTCTTCTCCTTGCTGGCAACTGGCCCGGTCCGCGCCACCGTCCAGGATCCTGGCGCACACCCAGGCGAGCAAACGCAAGGGAAGGAGGAAGAACAGAAGCAGCAGCCGGACAAGGAAGTGGAGGTCGTGGTCGTGGCCACCCGCCAGGAAAGGCGCACCAAGGACATCCCCGTGCCGGTCGTGGTTGTCGATCGTGAAGACCTCCGGGCGAACGCCCCACAGACCCTCGGTGATGCGCTGCGCGGAAAGCCGGGCGTCTGGTCGACGCAGTCCTCCGGGGGCCGTGGAGAAACGCCCATTGTGCGTGGCCTCACAGGAAACCAGGTCCTCACGCTCATCAACGGTATACGACTCAACAACACGCTGCTGCCTCCCCCCGGGCCATTCACCTTGCACGACACGATCTTCCTGGAGGACGTGGAGCGCATCGAAGTGCTCAAGACCCCTGGCTCGGTTCTGTACGGTACAGGAGCGGTGGGCGGGGTCGTGAACATAATCCCTGCTCAACCTCCTGCATACGACCCTGCTGGTCTTCTCGGGGCCGAGCTGACGCTGCGTGGATCCAGTGCCGACACCGGCTTCCGCAGCCACCTGGCCGTGGATGGTGCAACAGCCGGTACGCGCTTCCGTGTCGGCGTCGGGGCGGATTCTGCCGGTGACCTGCGCACGGGTGCTGGACAAATCCTGAACCCCACTGGGCAGCAGACCCGCAGTCTCGACGCCGCCCTCTACTTCGCGACGGGGGAAGACTCCGAACTTCGCCTCCGCAGCCAATTCGTACGGCTGGACAGTGATCGGGATTACCTCGCCCCGACCCGGCCAAGTTACAGCGTCACCGACCGCTCCCTGATCTCCGCGGAGTGGGAATCCGGCCGGGACATGGGCTGGGCCGACCACTTCAAGGTGCAGCTCTGGACAACCCGATGGGACTCGGACTTTGAGCGGCTTGACAGGGTCGAGATCCGGACGCGGAATGTAAGCAGCTACGGCGTGGACTTGCAGGCCGGCCTGGAGAGCGGGATGCACCGTTGGACCTATGGCCTCCAGGCCTACACCGACTTCAGCGAAGACGCCTCGACCACGAGCAGCGGCACCGTCAAGAGTGTCCCTGATGGCAAACACCTCGATGCGGCGGTCTACGTACAGGACGAACTGGAGTTGTCCCAGTCACTACACGTCCTGGCGGGTTTGCGGGGTAACTACTACCGAACGACCACCGACCCGGACTCGGCGACCATACCCGCGGGCTTTACAACCCAGGACATGACCATCTCCGAGGCCCACGGTGCCTTCACAGGTTCCCTTGGGATCGTGGCGGACATCACCGACCGCGTGTCCCTCACCGGCAGTGCTGCTCGGGGCTACCGGGTCCCTGGAGTGTCGGAGCTGGCCGGCATCATCGTGCATCCCGACGGCGTTGCGGTTGGCTCTCCGGATCTGTCCCCTGAAGAAAGCTGGACCCTGGACGTGGGAGCGCGCTACCAGGACGACCGCCTGGATGCATCCCTGAGCGCCTTTCGGACCTGGCTCCAGAACCTGATCATCGGCGAACCTGGCCTCTTCCAGGGCCAGCCCTTCTTCGACCGCAATGGTAACGGCACGCCGGATCCCAACGAGTGGGTCACCGTCCGTAGCAACAGCGGTCGCGCGGTGTTGACCGGCATCGAAGCCCAGGCCTCCTACTGGCTGGGTAACGGCTTCTCTACTGGCGGCGGTTTCAGCTGGGTCATTGGCACCGACGAGGAGAAGGACAAGCCCCTGAACTTCGTCCCGCCGGCCTTCGGCACAGTGTTCCTGCGCTACACAGAGCCGATGGAAGAACGCTGGTGGGCACAGCTGGATTTCCAGGCCGCGCGGCATCAGGGTAGGATCCCAGACGACGCCTAGTTCACGCGAGCCGAGTACCGCACCGATCCACAGGATCCCACATCTCCCCCCTTGCGCTCCGTTTCGACTCTTCCGGGATACACGGTGTTCAACGCCCGAGCCGGGGTGCGGTTGACCGAACGTGCAGACCTTACTGTCGCCGTGGAGAACATGAGCGACAAGCTCTATCGCGCCTTCGGCGCCCGCCACGACGGCCCTGGTGTCAACTTCATCGTCGCTGTCAACATTCGCTGGTAGCCATGTGCGCTCAGTCTCCACACCCAACGGCGCCCGGTAGCCGGCGCTGTCCATCCTCACTGGCTTCGGACAGGGGCGCCAGCGAACCGGCTGGCGCCCTACCGTCGCCTGGGAAGGCTGCCTCGGCGCCACGAGGTTGTTGCTCCAGCCGATCGGACGGACCCCCTAGTCTTGTACCGTGGTTGCGTTCCGCGTGCCCCTCCGCCTGGCCGGGGTTCTCTTCTGGACCCTCTGCTGCCTGCCGGCCGGCCTGGCGGCCCTGGCGGCGGCACCCGTCTCCCGCACCCTCCGCCTGCGCCTCGGTGCCCGGGCCACTTGGCTGTGGAGCCTCGGCCTGCTCCGGGTCCTGGGCGTCCGCCGCCGGGTCGAGGGGCCGCGCCCGCCCCGGGGCGCCCTGGTGGTCTCGAACCACCTTTCCTACCTGGACATCATGGCCCTGGGGGCGACCTACCCCTCGACCTTCGTCGCCAAGCACGAGATCGCCGGCTGGCCTCTCCTCGGCCCCCTGACCCGCCTGGTGGGCACCCTCTTCATCGACCGGGAGCGCCTCCGGGACACGGTCCGCCTGCGCCAGGAGCTGGACGATCTCCTGCGCCAGGGCCTGACCATCACCCTCTTCGCCGAGGGGACCTCCTGGCGGGGGGACCGGCTCCTGCCCTTCCGCCCCCCCCTCCTGGCGCCGGCGGCCGAGCTCCAGGTGCCCTGCGTTCCCGCCGTCATCACCTGGCGGACGCCCGGCGCCGGCCCCGGCGCCGCCGGCCCCGACGAGGGCAGTCCCCACCTGACCGTGTGCTGGTGGGGCGAGATGCCCTTCCTGCCCCACTTCCTGGGCCTCCTCCGCCTGCCCCGCCTCGAGGCCCGGATCCGCTTCGGCCCCCCCGTGACCGGCATCCAGGACCGCAAGCGCCTGGCCGCCGTCCTCCAGGAGCGGGCCGAGGCGATGTTCGAGCCGGTGCCGCAGTAGGAGCGGGCGCCGGAGGGCGGGGGCGGGGATCTCCCGGGCGGCGCTTGACGTGCCGACGCCATGCGGGTAAAAAAACTGCCCGGATGGCTGCGAGACGCAAGGAATCCCCGGAGAGCTTCTTTGCCCGGAACTCCGTGTTCACCCTCGGCGAGTGGGCCCGGTCCCAGGGCAAGGGCGGCAATCTCCCGGCAGCCCGCGACCAGCTCAAGCACTACTTGAGGAGGAGGCGGGTGCGCAGCCTGGAGCGGGGCCTGTACGCGGTGGTGCCGTACGGCTCGGACACGGACACCTTCGAACCGGATCGCTTCCTGGTCGCCGCGGCGCTGCGGGCCGACGGGGTCTTCTGCTACCACGCCGCCCTGGAACTCCTGGGTGCGGCGCACTCCGACTGGAACGAGTGCACCGTGTTCAGCACACGGCGCCGGGCGCCCCTGTACCTGGACTCGGCCTGCATCCGCTTCCTCTCTCCTCCGCGGCCGCTGCTTCGCCGTCGCCGCCTGGACGCCGGCGTCGTCCCCATCCCCTGGAACGGACGTACCCTACAGGTCACCGGCAGGGAGCGAACGCTCGTCGAGGGATTCCGGCAGCCCCGGTATATGGGCGGGCTGGAAGAGCTGGTGGCGTCCGCGGCCGGGTTTGGTGTCCTGGATCTCGACCTTCTTGCCTTCCTGCTCGAGGCGTATGGGGAGAAGTCCCTGTGGGCACTCGTCGGCTGGTTCCTCGCTACCCACCGGGATCGCTTCCACCCTCCCGGGTCCCTCCTGGCCACCTGTGAGCGGCGCCGACCGGTCCGGCCGCTCTACGTGCCCAGATCGCAGCGGGGAGGGCATCTCCTGAAACGCTGGAACCTGGTGCTTCCCGAGAGCCTCGCCCGCGGCTTCGAGGGGATCGAACCATGAGGGTGGACGCTGCCGAGCTGACGCGGCTGGCGAGCATGAGCGGCTTCCCCGCGACCACCCTGGAGAGGGTGCTGCGGCTGCGCGCACTTGCTCAGGACATCGCCATCCATCCGACCCTCGGTCGCGTCCTGGCACTGAAGGGTGGGACCGCACTGAACCTGTTCTTCGGCCCTCCGGCCCGCCTCTCCGTGGACCTGGACTACAACTACATCGGCAGTGCCGACCGGGAGACCATGGAGGCGGAACGGCCGGCCCTGGAGTCCGCGCTCGCGGCCATCGGGCGGGGTCAGCAGTATCACGTGCAGTGGTCCCGGGTGACCCATGCCGGGCGCAAGGCCTTCTTCCACCAGGGCGGGAACAACCAGCGGACGGCCCGTGTGGAGGTGGATCTCAACTACCTCCACCGCCAGCCCCTGTTGCCGCTCATCAGGCGCCAGATGTGGCATCCTGACGGCAGATCATCCCGGGACATTCTCCTCATGTCCTCCGAGGAGATCTGCGCCGGCAAGATCTGTGCCTTCCTGGAGCGTGGCCTTCCAAGAGACCTCTTCGACGTGGCCCATCTTCCCAGGTCTGTGCCCTCCGCCCTGGCAAGCCAGAGCTTCCGCACCGTCTTCGTGGCGTTGGCGGGTGCCCTGCCTCGTTCGCTGGACAGCTACCAGGGCGAAGGGCCGAGGCGCCTCAGCGACCAGGACCTTTCCCAGCAACTCCAGCCGATGCTGGCGCGAGGGACCCGCTCGTCCGTGCGGGAGCTGAAGCAGGCAGCAGCTGATGTATTGAAGCCCTTGCTGGACCTCACCCCTACCGAACTGGAGTTCAGCCGGCGGCTCCAGGTCGGAGAGCTCTGCCCCGAGCTGCTGGCTCCAGAGGACCCGGGCCTTGCCGACCGCATCCGGAGACACCCGGTTCTCCTGTGGAAGGTGAAGAACGCCCGCGATTACGCCGCCCGGCAAGGCCGGCGCAGGCAGTGACTCCTTCCGACCCAGGTACAGTCGTTCCCCTTCACCATGCGTCGCCGCCACTGGCTCCTCCTGATCCTCCTCCTCGTGGTCCTCGCCGGCACCGGGCTCGGCTGGCGCTGGCTCCGGGCCCTGCACACCGGCGGGCTGCCGGTGCGCACCGGGCAGGCGACGGTGCCGGGCCTCGGGGCCCCGGTCCAGGTGCGCTGGGACCGCTGGGCGGTGCCCCACCTCCGGGCCGCCAGCCTCGAGGACCTCTGCCGGGCCCAGGGCTGGATCCACGCCAACGACCGGATGGGGCAGATGGAGGTCCTCCGCCGGGGCGCCGCCGGGCGCCTGGCCGAGCTCTTCGGCGCCGCCCTCCTGCCCCTGGACCGGGAGTTCCGGCGCATCGGCCTGCGGCGCCTGGCCGCGGAGGGCCTGGCGACCCTCTCCCCGGAGAGCCGGCGGCTGCTCGAGGCCTACGCCGCCGGGGTCAACGCCTGGCTCGCGGCCCACCGGGAGGATCCCCCCCCCTTGCTGCGGCTCACGGGCCTGGAGCCGGAGCCCTGGGAGCCGGCCGACAGCCTCGCCCTCGGGCTGCTCATGGGGCACACCCTGTCCTTCTTCCTGGGCCGCCCCGAGGAGCTGCGCTTCCAGTGGCTTCGGGCCTTCGGCCCCGAGACGGCCCGGCGCCTGGCCGGACGCCCGGACGCCGAGATCGCCGAGGCCATCCTCGCCCTGGCTCGGGAGGCGACCGCCGCCTCCGCCCCCCCCTCGCCGCCCCCCCCCGAGGGCCCGGGGGCGGCCGGGGACGCCGGCGGCAGCAACAACTGGGCCCTGACCGGCGCCTGGACCGCGAGCGGTCACCCCCTCTTCGCCAACGACCCGCACCTGCGCCTGCCCCTGCCGCCCTGGTGGTACCAGGTCCACCTCGATGCCCCGGGCCTCCGGGTCATGGGCATGAGCCTGCCGGGCACGCCGGGGGTCCTCATCGGCCAGAACGAGGTCCTGGCCTGGGGCCTGACCAACAACATGCTCGACGACCACGACCTCTTCTTCGAGGAGCTGGACGAGTCGGGCGGGAACGTCCGCCGGGGCGACACATGGGTGCCGGTCACCGAGCGGGTCGAGGAGATCCGCGTCCGGGGGGGGGAGCCCGTGCGCCTGGTGGTGCGCAGCACCGACCGGGGCCTGCTCCTGGACGCGGACCCGGAGCGAGGCCTGCCGGCCCGGAGCCTGGCCTGGACCGGTCTCTACCCCGGCGACCCGATCCGGGCCTTCCTGGGCCTGGCCCGGGCCCGGACCCTGGACGAGGCCCGGGCGGCGGCGGCCTGGCACGCCTGCCCGGCCCAGAACCTGGTGATCGCCCACCGGGACGAGGGCATCCTGTTCACGGTCCTCGGCCGGGCGCCGGCCCGACGCCGGGGCGACGGCGCCTTCCCGGCGCCGGCCTGGGACCCGAGCTGGGGCTGGGACGGGCTGCGGCCGGCGGCGGAGAATCCCACCGTCCGCAACCCCGCCGGCGGGATCCTGGTGACCGCCAACGACGACACCGTGCCCCCGGACTACCCGGGCGCCTGGCCGGCCCACTTCGACACCCCTTTCCGGGCCTCGCGCATCCGGGAACTCCTGGAGAACCGCCGGGATTGGACCGCCGCCGAGCTGGCCCGGGTGCAGACCGACGTCGTCTCCCCCTTCGCCCGGGAGGTGGTCGCCGCCCTCGGTGGACCCTACACCGGCGACGCCGAGCGGGCCCGGCGCGCCCTGGCGGCCTGGGACGGGACCATGGAACGCCATGGTCCTCCCGCCCTCTTCGCCCTCTTCCTCAAGGAGCTGGGCCCGGCGGTCTTCGGTGACGAGGAGGCGGAGCACCGCCTGCCGGGCCCGCCGGCGATGTTCCGGCGCTGGCGGGTGTGGCGTCTCCTCCGGGGCGAGCTCGGCGAGCACTGGTGGGACGACGTCCGTACCCCCCCCCAGGAGGACAGGCAGGAGATCCTGGCCCGGGCCCTGGAACGGGCCTGGCAAGCCGGCGTCGCCCGCTGGGGCGCGGACGTGGCCGCCTGGGACTACGGCGGCATGCACACGCTCACCTTGCGCCATCCCCTCGGCCAGGCGCCGGTCATCGGCGGCTGGTTCGACCGGGGACCGTGGCCGATGCCCGGCTCCGCCACCACCGTGGCCGCCTTCGGTGGCGAGTGGTCCGGCGACGACCTGCCGGTGGGCTGGGGTCCCTCCATGCGCTTCGTCGCCGACACCGCCGACCCGGACCGCTCCCTGGCGGTGCTGCCCTCGGGCCAGAGCGGGCACCCTGGGGACCCCCACTACGAGGACCAGGTGCAGGACTACCTGGCCGGCCGGCTGCACCCCATGCACTGGAGCGAGGCGGCCATCACCGCCGCCACCGTGGCGACCCTGGAGCTGCTACCGACCGCCAGCGGCGGAGAGACGATCGGGGACATGGGCGGGCGGTAGCCCGTACATCTGTCCATGGACGCCAGCCCTTGCGCACCTGGGGCACACCCTGTTCTGCGCACCTCTGGGCTTCAAGGATCGGGTGGAAGGAACGCTTGGGCGCACCAACAGCCTGAGCCGGCTCGCGGCCGAACCTTCCCCCAGGAGCCTCCGTTGGCATCTCCTGACGGCCCTGAGCACGGCAGAAGACCCGAAGAGATTCCGTAACGGCGCTTTCCAAGCGGCGAATCCTTTTTGCCCACCCTCGCAGGCCAGGATGGCCGGTACCCCGCCCTGGCGCTTGGCAACCGGGCCTGCCAGGCACGCCTGATCTCTCCGCTCCCTGTCCAGAGGACCTCCCCATGACCTCCCTCCTTCGAGCCCTCCCGCTCCTTCCGCTGCTCCTGGCCTCCTTGGCCTCCACCGCCGGCGCCCAGGTCCCGGTGGCCCGCTGGGACTCCCCGGACGAGAGCGGCTTCTCCAACGACCCGTTCTACCGGCAGCTCTCCGACATCGACGGCGATGGGTTTCCGGAGATCGCCTTTCCGCACTTCACAGGCCAGTTCACCGAGATCCACATATTCTCCGTGGCCCTCCAGCAGGTCCTGTTCGTCATTGCAACTGCAGATGTCAGAACCTTCCAGCCGACGCGCCTGATCTCCTTGTCGGATGTCGACGGGGATGGATACCGGGATCTTGCCGCTTACCTGGTTGAGAGTGCACCCATCCCGCCGTCCCCGCGGGACAATGTTCGGGTATTCAGTGGCAGAGATGGCACGATGCTTTGGAACCAGGACGAGGTGAGCCTCGGAGTGCGGTTTGGGGTCGTGGCAGATGCAGGGGATATCGATGGGAACAGCGTTCCGGATGTCGCGGTCATCGGAGTGCTCGATGTGCTACTGCTGTCAGGTGATGACGGAAGGGTATTGCAGTCCATCAGGACTCCCGGCGGCTCTTTCGGCGCGTTTCTGACGCCGGCCGGTGACATCGACCAGGACGGCTACGGGGACGTGGTGGCGCGCTTTGGGTTGTGCTCGGAGTTCGGCATCTTCTCGGGTCGCACGGGCCAGATGCTGGTGTTGCGGCCACGGCGGACGGGGGACGGACGGGCCCGGGAGTACGTGGTCGGGGTGGGCGACGCCAACGGCGACGGGGTGGACGACTGGGCGGAGGGGTGGAACGGCGACAATCCCAACGGCACGGGCATCTGCAAGCAGTCCGTCATCAAGGTCTTCACTGGTCTGCAGGCCACCGAGATCGGCACCATCGAGGGGCTGGGCTTCCCGGACAGCCTGTACGAGGGACCCTACTTCCACCATGACTTCGACGGGGATGGCTCCCAGGACATCGTGTTTTGTGGCAGGAATGGCAGTGCCAACAACTGCAGGCCGGTAACTGGACCGTTCTACACTGCTATCGCGTCACTGACACAAGGCAAGATACGGTGGTGGCCTCACGATGGCTTGGTACCTTGGGCTGTGGATGAGGACTGGGATGGAGACCAGCATCCAGACATTCTGGTCTGGAAGCAGTTCAGTTCGCGCGTGTTTGGAGTACCGTCTGTTCTTGTGTACTCGACTGGCGAGCATATCGCCATTGCCCAGCAGACGATCTCGCAGTCCGCAGGTGGGACCCTCGACTTCCAGATCAACGCCGGCACGCGCTTCGCTGGCCGCCAGAGCTTCCTGCTGCTCTCGACCGCGGGCGCGTGGCCGGCCTGGACGAAGACCTACCAGACGTCCAACGGCACGGCGCAGGAGCTGGCCCTGCCCTTCGTGCCCGAGCCCTTGACCGGCACGCTGTGGGCCCTTTCCGACACGCCGAAGGGGGCCCGCTACAGCACGACCCTGGATACGGCCGGGCGAGGCACGATCACGCTGACCTTCGCCCCCGGTGAGATGCCCGCGTCGTGGATCGGACGCAAGGTCCGGTTCACGGCGGTGCTCGATTCCGACGCCCCAGGCTTTCCCGAGTCGGCCACGGAGGCAGCCGTGGTGGTGGTGACGCCCTGATCCTTCGACTCGTAGCCCGATGAGACCTCCCATGACCCACTTCGAGACCTTTCTGGTGGCCTTGACGGTCACGATTACCACGACCGCGGACCTCTTGTCGCAGCAGGGGCCGCCGTTCCAGTTCGAGGATGCGACAGTGAACTACGGGATGCGGGCTGCGGGACAGCCTGCCGAACTGGGCGAGTACGAAGCCAAGATCTTCGACGGCCACGTGCTGGGCGCCTGCCTGGTGGACCTGGACGGCGACCGCTTCCCGGAGCTGGTCCTGCCGGGGCCGAGGAAAGACAGACCTACCGATTCAGTCCCGAACCAGGACCTCGGCGGCGTCTACGTCCTGCCAAACATCCCTGCCAGCGGCGGCGGCCGGGCCTTCGACTGGGGTGGCAGGCAGGAATACCTCCGGCCTGGCTCTCCGATGGGCGCGGGCACCGAAGTCTCGGGCATCCTGCCCCTGGACTATGACGACGACGGGGACCTGGACCTGCTGGTGGTGTGCACCGGGGAGACGAGCACGACGGCCCTCGTCAAGAAGCCCTATGCGACCGTCCAGAACCGCCTCCTGGAGAACCGTTTCATCCCCAACGGCACCCTGGCCTTCACCGAGGTGGCCATCACCACCACCGACCCCGACCCCGACTCCGCCGTGGACGGCCACGGCCTGGCCTTCACGGAGGAGCCCAACGCCCTCGCCCGCCGTGGCATGATCGAGCCCTGGCAGTACGACCCGGACTGGACCGACACCCTCTTTCCACCCTCCTCGATGACGGCGGCGGTGGCCGACGTGAACCGGGACGGGATCCTCGACGTCTACATCGGCGCCCACCAGAACCTCCTGGCCCAGGGCACCAACAATCCCTCCTGGACCCTCAACGGCCAGATGGACGCCCTCTACCTGGACCTGGGCGCCAGGCCCTCGCGCCAGGCATGAGCCCGGTGGTGGCCAGGGTCCGCCTCGGCAACAGCCAGCCCGCCCCCGCCCCAAGCCTGCGCTGCCCACGGGGGGGAGGCTCCAGGGCCTCTCTGGTGGCCCGCGGGGCGAGGAGGACGGAAAAGCCGAAAAGATTCTGGAACGCCTCGGGCTGGCCGGCGAATCGCAGTAGTCCTGGGAATCGCCCGAGGATGGCCGGCAGCCGGCCCTGCCTGGCGCGCCTGATCTCTCCGCTCCCTGTCCAGAGGACCTCCCCATGACCTCCCTCCGACGCACCCTGCCGCTCCTTCCGCTGCTCCTGACCCCCTTGGCCTCCACCGCCTACGCCCAGGTCCCGGTGGCCCGCTGGGACTCCCCGGACGAGAGCGGCTTCTCCAACGACCCGTTCTACCGCCAGCTCTCCGACATCGACGGCGACGGGTTTCCCGAGATCCTGTTTCCGCACAGCCCTGGGAGTGGCCAGGCCTTCGAGTTCTGGGCCTACTCCATGGACCGCAACCAGCTTGTCTACTCGGTACCAAGTGGTGGTCTGTCAACCAGCATGGAAGAGTCCAAACTGCTGACCCTGAAGGATCTGGATGGTGACGGTCTGCGTGACTTCGTCGCCACGTTCACAGTGAGCGCGCCTTCGCCGCCCAATCCTCGAGTAACGATGCGGGCATACAGCGGTCGTACAGGCACCCTCCTCTGGGAGCAGGACTGGAGTACGGTGGGCCACGACTTCGGACCGATCGGGGAGGCCGGTGACGTCACTGGCGACGGCGTCCCTGACATCGCTTCCGTGGCCGACGCACCACTCCCCGTCAAGCTCCTTCTCTTCTCCGGCAAGGATGGCACGGTGGTCACGATAGGATCCTCGCCAGTTGGGACCTTCGACGGCTTTCTGCGACCGGCCGGTGACATCGACCAGGACGGCTACGGGGACGTGGTGGCCCGCTTTGGGTTGTGCTCGGAGTTCGGCATCTTCTCGGGTCGCACGGGCCAGATGCTGGTGTTGCGGCCACGGCGGACGGGGGACGGACGGGCCCGGGAGTACGTGGTCGGGGTGGGCGACGCCAACGGCGACGGGGTGGACGACTGGGCGGAGGGGTGGAACGGCGACAATCCCAACGGCACGGGCATCTGCAAGCAGTCCGTCATCAAGG
>CAYMFV010000004.1:0-26499 GCA_964389745.1 uncultured Planctomycetales bacterium
CCCCGAGGCCGACCCGGGGGGCGTCGCCGACGCCGGGGAGGCCCGGGTCCTCGCCGGCGGCACCGGGGCGGGCCGGTGGGTCGCCGCCGGCCAGGACGACGGCGGCCGGCTGGGCTTCGCGGTAACCATCATCCCCAACGCCGACGGCGACGGCATCCCCGACGTCGGCGCCGGGGCGCCCAACGCCCGGCCCTTCCAGCGCCCGGACGCGGGCATCGCCTACGCCTTCTCGGGGGCCACCGGCGGGCAGCTCTCCCGGACCTTCGGCCGGGCCGCAGGCGACCGGCTGGGCTTCGCCGTGGCCGGCATCCCCGACATGAACGGGGACGGCCTGGACGAGCTCCTGATCGGCGCCCCCTTCGCCGCCAACGGCACCAAGGCCCAGGCGGGCGAGGTCCGGGTGCTCGAGCCCTGGTCCGGCCGGCACCTGACCAGTGTCTGGGGAACCCGCACCGGCGGCCGCCTCGGCCACTCCCTGGCCGTGGTCGGCGACGTGGACCAGGACGGTGTCGCCGACATCCTGGCGGGCGCCCCCATGAGCAGCTTCCCCGGCCGGACCGAGGCCGGCCTCGTCGTCCTCTTCAGCGGGGCCACCATCTCCCCCACGAGCTGGTGGACCGGCAACCGGAGCGGCAACCACCTGGGCTGGGCCGTGGCCGGGCCTGGCGACGTGGATGGCGACGGCGTGCCGGACCTGCTCATGGCCGCCCCCCACAGCGACGGCTCCGGGACCGACTCGGGCCGGGTGGACCTGCTGTCCGGCTTCGACCAGGCCGCCCTCTGGCGGCGCAAGGGCGCCGCTGCCGGCCAGGCCTACGGGCTGGTCCTGGCCCCGGGCGGCGACGCCGACGGCAACGGCCTCCCCGGCTTCCTGGTCGGCTCGCCCCTGGCCGATCCCGGGGGCCTGGCCGATGCCGGCGAGATCGAGGTGCACGCCTACGACCCCTTCCTCTACCCGGACGGCCACGTTCTCGACTCCTCCCTGGGCGGGACCGTCACCTACCAGCTCGACTTCCCCCTCGCCGAGGCCGGACGGCCCTACCAGGTCCTGGCCTCGGGCACGGGCACCGGTCCCGAGGCCTACAACGGGGTCCTGGTGCCCCTGACCCAGGACTTCGTCTTCGACCGGGTGGTCCAGGGCAACTTCCCGCCGGGGCTCTTCCCCGGGGCCACCGGCGTCCTGGACGCCGCCGGGAACGCCGTCGCCAGCCTGGTGGTGCCGCCGGGCGGTCTGGCCAAGTTCATCGGCAGCTTCCTCTACTTCGCCGCGGTCTCCCAGGAGGTCAACGGCTCCACCCGCCTCTCCTCGGGCTACGTGCTCCTCCGGGTGCGCCGCTGAAGCCGGCTCCCCCCGGTCCCTGGTAGCATGGGCTGTCCCCTGGCGACCTGTTGGTCCTTCGCACGTCCCTTTACCCCAGGAGCACGTCCATGCTCTCCCTGATCGCTGCCACCGTTCTCTTCCTGCCCCAGGCCAGCCCCGAGGAGCAGAAGCTCACGCCGGAGCTGCGCGAGGTCCTCGCCGTCGCGCCGGCGGAACACCACCGGGTCTATGCGGTCTTCGACAGCCGCCTGGGCCTGGACCACTTCCAGGGCCGGGTCGAGGCCCTGCCCCGGGGGGACCGCCAGCGCCTGGTGATGCAGGAGCTCCGGGCCTGGGCCGACCAGGAGCAGGCCGCGGCCCTGGAGCTGCTCCAGCGCCTCGAGGCCGAGGGCCATGCCGGCAACGTGGTCCAGCTCTGGATCAACAACTGCCTGCGCTTCGAGGGCGACGCCGTGGCCGTCCGGGCCATCGCCGGCCTCGACAAGGTGCTGCGGGTCAACTACGACCCGGTCCGAGACCCCATGGAGCTGGCGGACATCCCCCTGCGGCCGCCAGCCCCCCCCCAGAACCCGGCGGCCACGAGCTACTACTACACCGGCTTCGAGTCTGGCACGACCGGGCCGGAGTGGAGCGGCAGCGTCACGGGTTGTGGTCGCATCCAGGTGACCTCGGCCTTCTCGCCCTTCGCCGGGAACTACCACATGGTGATGGACAGTGACACCAACAACTGCTCTTCCACCGCCACGGCGGTGCTCACGGTGGACCTGTCCGCCGCCACGACGGCCCAGCTCCGCTTCCAGTTCATCGACTTCAACGACGAGTTCAACCTCGGCTCCGACATCGTCGAGGCCTCCGACGACGGCGGCCTCACCTGGGTCAAGGTCGGCGACCTGACCGGCAGCGACATGGTCTACGTGACCAAGACCTTCGACCTGGACGCCACCGGCTTGAGCTACGTCGCCAACTTCATGATCCGCTTCCGGTGGTCGGACAACTACTCGGCCACCGTCGACGGCTTCGGCTTCGACGAGATCGAGATCGCCGACTCCTTCCCGCCGCCGCCGCCGCCGCCTCCGGAGCCGAACCTGGTCAAGCACCAGGCGCCCGACCTCTGGGCCCTGGGCGTGGACGGCACGGGCGCCGTCATCCTCAACATCGACAGCGGCGTGGACCGCTTCCACCCGGACCTGAGCAACCGGATCTGGGTCAACCCCTACGATCCGATCAACGGCCTGGACGACGACGGCAACGGCTACGTGGACGACTGGTGGGGCTGGAACTTCGAGCTCAACAACAACGACCCGAGCCCCGGGATCAGCCACGGCACCAACACGGCCGGGATCATGGTGGGTGACGGCAGCAGCGGCGTGCGCCTGACCGGCATGGCCCCCGGGGCGAAGCTGGCGGCCTGTCGCATCGGCAGCGAGAGCGACCACTGGGCCGCCCAGCAATGGGGCATCTCGGTGGGCGTGGACTGCAACAGCTCGTCCTACTCCTACAAGTGGCCCTTCTCGCCCCGGCCGGACTACCACATGCACCGGGCCACCACCGACATGGTCCTGGCCGCCGGTATCATCCACGCCAACTCCATCGGCAACCAGGGCACCCAGCTCGGGACCTACCCGATCCCGTTCAACATCTCGGCGCCGGGCAACAGCCCCGGACCGTGGCGGCACCCCCAGCAGGTGCAGAGCGGCGGCGTCAGCTCCGTGCTCGGCTGCTGCGGCATCCAGCTCCCCGACGACCAGTACTACAACCTGTCGGGCAAGGGGCCCTCGGCCTGGGAGGACATCCGCATCTACGACGCGGGCTACCCCCACACCCAGGACCCGAACTACTGGGACTACCCCTACGGCGGCTGGGGCGGCGGGCAGCCGGGCCTGCTGAAGCCCGACATCGCCGGCTACACCGACGGTCCGTACACGACCACGCCAGGCGGCGGCTACACCACTTTCAGCGGCACTTCCTGCGCCACGCCCCACGTCGGCGGTGCCATGGCCCTGATGGTGTCGGCCAACCCCAACGCCTTGCCCCGGCAGATCTCCCAGGCCCTCCAGGAGAACGCCGAGGATCGGGGCGCCGCCGGCAAGGACACCCAGTGGGGCGCCGGCAAGATGCTGGTCAAGGACGCGGCCCTGCGCCTGATGCACCTGGTGACCGCCGACGACCTGACCCCGAACCTCGGCCAGACCCTGACCCTGACCATCAGCGGCCCGCCAGGCGAGAACTTCCAGCTCTACGTGGGCAAGAAGCTGGGGACGACCACCATCCCCGGCATCGGCGACCTGGAGATCGCCAACGCCCGCCTCTTCGCCACCGGCACCCTGGACGCCGCCGGGCTGGCCACGGTGATTGGCACCGTCCCGAACTACCCGCCCTTGAGCGGCCAGTCCCTCTACGCCCAGTCGGTGTGCGACGACACCGGCGGCGCCACCTCCCAGTGGCTCTTCTCCCTGGTGGAGAAGGTGGACGTCCAGTAGCGGGCCCCCCGCCCGCCCGCTTCCAGGGGAGGCACCGGCCGGTGCCTCCCCTGCCTCGTAGACGCTCCGCCAACCGCACCTGGCGGGGACTGTCCTGCGCTGGGAGACTGCTGGCATGAACACGCGGATGGCGAAGCGGGCGCTCCATACTGTCACCGGACACTGTATCTGAGGGCTTAGGGGACACCCAGATTTACGCACCCCGCTGACGGAGGGCGGGGGTCCAATCTCTCTTCGAGGCCTGTCGGGCCGGGCGGGACGAGGCGGGACGGCAGTTGGTGACGCTGAACGGCCACGGGCGCGAGCGGCAGCTCCAGACGGGTCTGGGGCCGATCCCGGTGCGACCCCGCCGGGTCCACGACCGGCGCGAGGGGCCGGATGGCGAGCGGTGGCGCTTCCGGAGCCGCGTGTCCCCGACCATGCGACAGGAGATGCCCAGGAGCCGGCTGGCCTGGGTCCGGTCCACGACCTGGGCCAGGTAGGCGGCCAGCTCCTCGAAGTGCCGGGTGAAGCGGCTTCCCGCCCGGGTGGAACGGCCGCCTCTATTCCCGGCCCTCGTCCACCAGGCTCGCCAGGACGTCCAGGAGGTCCGGGTCGCCCTCGGCCAGGGCCGTGGGAACGAAGTCCTCGAGGTCCTCCCGCGTGCCAGCTATCGCCAGACCCCGGTCATCGGGGCGCGCCTGGAGCAGGACCCCGTGCAGGCGGGCCCCCAGGACCGGCGACCGGTAGAGGTCCCGCCAGAGGCTCGGCGGCAGGCGGAGCTGCCAGCTCCCGGGTTCCCGCTCCGGGTGACGCTGCCAGCGGCGGATGTCCCAGGGAGTCCCCGTCACTGCCTGCAGGCTGCCGCTCGCGCCACAGACCAGGCAGCGCCACTGCATGTCCTCGCCCCCCCCCTGGCGGACCAGCCGCACCAGGATGCGCCCGGGGCAGGGCCGGCCGCCCGGACGCCGCCAGCAGCGCAGGGCACACGCCTCCTCCTGGTCCGGGGCGGAGCCCTCCTGCATGGCGTAGAAGGTGACCGCGGTGGCCATGATGCCGAGGCGGTCGCGCCAGAGGCGCAGGGCCCGCGACGGCGCCTCGAAGCCGCCCGGCCAGAGGAGGTGGCCTGCGGGTATGTCCTCGTGTGGCCCCGGGGTCGCCGGCGCCGGCCGTCCCGGCGCTTCCAGGCCCAGCTCCCGCCAGAGCCAGGTGAAGTCGTAGCCCGGGCCGCCCCGGGCCGTCCGGTTCTCCATCTCCTTGAGCAGGGAGACGAGGCGGCCGCGGAGCCGCTCGTCGGCGGCCGCCTCCCGGGGGGTGACATCGCCGAGGGCCGGCACCGGGAGGTCCGGCCAGCTCCGGTAGTGGCGGTGCAGCTCCCGGGCCTCGATATGGTCATAGACGCTCGGCACCCCGGCAGGCAGCTTCGCCGGGGCCGGCGAGCCGGCAGCGCGCCGGGCGGCGCGGCGCATCTCCTCCGGCGTGAACTGGTGCATCTCCCGAAAGCGGAGGGCGTGACCACACGCCTGCCCGAGGAAGACCCGGGCGAAACGGGCGTCCTCCTCGGTGAGAGCTGTGAGCACCAGGTTCCCGGCTTCGGTCCACGCCACGCCGACCACGCGCTCGAGGAGCTCGTTCCCGCTCTTGAGCACCTGCTCCACGGCCGCCCGGTCCAGCACCTCCCACACCACCTCGGTCGGGGTGACGGGCTTGCCCTCCCGGGTGGTCACCACCGGCCGCCGGTGGGGGAGCTGGAGATCGACCCAGAGGCCGTGGACCAGGGGGATCGCCAGGGACAGGGCGCTCTCCGGGGAAACCTCCCCGACCTCCTGGCTGGCGCTCTTGTGGATCTCCTCCAGCTCCTCCAGGACCTCGGCCCGGGCCGAGGCCGGGAAAGGGAACAGGGTGTTGGCGAACCAGGCGGTGCCGTCGGGAAGCTCGAGGAGCCGGGCCACCAGGATGTCCCAGCGGTGCAGCATCCGGCTGGCGGTCCGCTCCCGAACCCAGTACTCGCCGGGCAGCCAGAGCCCGCGGAGGAGCAGACCCTTGCCGGGCCGGACCTCGGCCACCTCCCAGACCCCGAGCCGGGCGGCGAGGAGGGCCTCCAGGAAACGCCGCTGCGCGACCGGCAGGCCCATCCCCTTGCGCTCCAGGAACTCCCGGGCGAGGGTGCGCCCCTTCCGGAAGGTGACGTCGAAGAGCAGGAAGGCGTGGAAGTTGACCTGGACGGTCTCGGTGGCCCAGAGCTCCTGGAACTGCTCCTCGGTCAGCTCCTCCGGGGCGGCCGACCAGAACAGGGCCAGGGCCTCCTTCACGAAGGCGGCGTTCCGGGGTTGCTCCACAAAGGCCTGCAACCGGGCCAGCAGCCGGTGCCGGTCCTCCTCCGGCCAGGGCTCGGGCCAGTCCTCCGGAACGGAGAACCGGCCCTGGGCAGACGACCCCTGGGACATGGTCCCATCATACTCCCGAGTACTCCCGAGCCGCTAGAGGCAGCGCAGGAAGGCGACCAGGTCCTCCTTCTCCTGGGGCGTGAGCCGCACGCCCAGGACGAGGTTGAAGAACTCCACCGTGTCCTCGATGGTGAGAAGACGGCCGTCGTGGAGGTAGGGCGGCGAGTCCTTGAGCCCGCGCAGGGGGAAGGTCTTGATCGGACCGTCGGCGGTCGCCATCCGGCCTTCCACCAGCCGCGGCGTGAAGAAACGCTCCGCCCGGAGGTCGTGCATCGAGTTGTCGGTGTAGTAAGGGGAGGGGTGGCACTCCGCGCAGCGCCCCTTGCCGAAGAAGACCGCCTGCCCCCGGAGCTCCTGCTCCGTGGCCAGGCTCGGGTCGAGGCGACCGTCCCAGGCCAGCTTCGGCGCCGGCGGGAAGGCCAGGATCGCCTGGAACTCGCCCATGAAGTGCACCTGGCTGCCGCGCTCGAGGACGTTGACGCCCTTCTTGGTGGCGATCACCGGGTCGCCGTCGAAGTAGGCGGCCCGCTGCTCGAACTCGGTGAAGTCCTCCACCGTCTTCAGGGCCCGCTGGGAGCCGAAGAGGCGCTGGATGTTCACGCCTCGCAGGGAGGGCGTGTCCAGGCGGTGGCGGAACTCCTGGGGCCGGATGTCCCCCACCAGGTGGGTGGCGCCGTTGGCGTGACCGTTGACGTGGCAGTCGAAGCAGGCCACTCCCAGGCTCGGTTGCTCGCTCCGCCGGTCGGCGGTGGCGTTGAACTGCTGCTGGGGAAAGGGCGTCACCAGCAGGCGCAGGCCCTCGAGCTGCTTCGGGTTCAGGATGCCGTCGAAGAGTTCGAAGTAGTTGGCCAGGGTGACCACCTGCCCCTGGGAGACGTCGCCCAGGTCCGGCCGGGTGGTCAGCCAGATCCCCGGCGGGTACTCGGGCAGGAAGTGCCGGGGCAGGTCGAAGTCCAGGTCGAAGCGGGTCAGGTCCCTGCCGGTCTGGGCCAGCAGCTCCCGGATGTGGTGCTCGGGGAAGACCATCCCCCCCTCCGGGTGGTCCGGGTGGGGCAGGGGCAGGAAGCCGGCCGGCCACAGGTCCCGCTCCCGGATCTCCGCCGGGGAGAGCTCGGCCAGCCCGGTCCAGCTCACGCCCGGCGGCAGCTTCACCCGGACGCCGGTCTGGAGGGGCTTGCCCCGGGACATGGTGGCCTTCGGGTCGGGCCGGTCGGCCAGGTCGTAGCGAGCCTCGAGAAGCTCCTGGTGGACCTTCCGGCGGGTCTCCTTGCCGTCCAGGCGCCGGGCCTTCATGGCGGCGAAGGACTCGGTGCCGGCGACAGGGGCGTAGCTGGTGGCGCCCCGAACCGGGGCCCGGGTCGGCGCGGGCTCCTGGGCGAGGGCGAGCCCTGCCGCCGCCAGGGCGGCGAGCCCGAGGAAGCGCAGCGGGCGGCTGGCGAGGAGGTGGAGCATGGCTCTCCTCCTCACGCCTCCAGCCAGGCTCGGAGCATCCACATCTCCTTCTCCTGGCCGTCCGCCATCCCGGTCAGGAGGTTGACAGTCGCCTCGTCGCCCGCGGCCGCCCCGGCGGCCGCTCGCAGGCTGGCGGTGATGCCCTCGAGATCGGCGAGGACCTGGACCACCATGGCCCGGGCGTCGCCGGGAACCGGCCCCTCCTGGATCCGGGAGGCGTCAAGCATGGCGGCCAGGGTGGTCAGGGGAGTCTCTCCCCGGGCCAGGAGCCGCTCGGCCAGGGCGTCGGCGTTCTCGGCGGCCTGCTCGTAGAGTTCCTGGAACTTCTCGTGCAGGAGAAAGAAGTGGGGGCCGCGGACCAGCCAGTGGCAGCTCCGGAGGCGCTGCCAGAGGAGCTGGTAGTCGGCCAGCAAGGGGTTCAGGACGGGGGCGAGGGACTTGGCGTCGTGTGTCATGAGTGTTTCCTGCGGGGGGTCGGTCCCCCAGCGCAGGGCCCATTCTCGGCGAGGTCTTTGAGCGCGTCCAATCAATAATCCCGATGGTTTTGATAGTCTGGGTTTATCACATGCGTCCGACCCTCACCCAGCTCGAGTGCCTCGTCACCGTCGCCGAGGAGCGCCACTTCACCCGGGCGGCGGCCCGCTGCTACCTGACCCAGCCGGCCCTCTCGGCCCGGATCCGGGCCCTGGAGAAGATCCTCGGCGTCACCCTCTTCGAGCGGGGCCGCCGCCGCCAGGTGGTGGCCACGCCCGCCGGCAAGGAGGCCGTGGCCCGGGCCCGGGCCGTCCTGGCCGCCGTCGACGACCTGGTGGTCGCGGCCCGGGCCCTGCGGAACCCCCTGGCAGGCCCCCTCCGCCTGGGCGTGATCCCCACCGTGGCGCCCTGGCTCCTGCCCCGGGTGCTCCCCGAGGTCCGGCGCCGCCACCCGGAGCTCCGCCTCCTCCTCCACGAGGGACAGACCGCCGACCTGGTGGAACGCCTCCTCGATGGCCGGCTCGACCTCCTGCTCCTGGCTCTCGAGGCCGAGCTGGGCGGGGCCGCCACCCTTCCCCTCTTCCGGGACGACTTCCTCCTGGCGGTGTCCGAGGGCCACCCCCTGGCCCGGCGCCGCCGGGTCCGCGTCGAGGACCTGGCGGCCGGCGAGATCCTCCTCCTGGAGGACGGCCACTGCCTCCGGGACCAGGCCCTGGCGGTCTGCCAGGAGGTGGGCGCCGCCGAGGCCGGGGACTTCCGGGCCGCCAGCCTGGCGACCCTGGGCCAGATGGTGGCCGGGGGCCTGGGGACGACCCTGCTGCCCGCCATGGCCGTCCCCCACCTGGCCGGCCCGGGCACGGGCCTCTGGACGATCCCCTTCCGGAAGCCCGCTCCCGGGCGCACCATCGGTCTTGCCTGGCGGCCCGGGAGCCCCCGGGAGGCGGGCTTCCGCCAGCTCGGCGAGGCCCTGCTGGAGGGTCAGGCCGGCGGGGCGCACGCCCGCTCCTGATCCTTGGAACGGGCATCCAGCTCCCGGAGCACCTGGCTCTCCACGGGCAGCCCCACGGTCAGGCAGGTCCCGAAGGCCAGGAGGCCGGTTGCCACCAGGCGGAGGTCGGGCCTGAGCACGAGCGTGGCGAGGAGGACAAGCAGCCCGGCGAGGAGGCTGACCCCGGTGAGGAGCCGGAGGACGTCGAGGAAACGTTGCTGGGTGTCCGCGTCGAGGCCCTCGCTCTCGTCTTTCCCCGTCCGCACGGCTCCGTTCTCGGCCTCGTCCCAGATCTCCCCCTCCGGGTAGAACCAGGCCTTCACGAGGAAGATGGCCGGTACCAGGGGCACCCAGCTCCGGCCGAGGGCGGCCAGGGCCAGCAGTGCCAGGCCGCCACCCAGGTAACCGGAGAGGAGCCGGCGCTCCGGCAGGCGCTGGCCTTCCAGGAGCGGGTCCCGACGCGGGGCACACCAGTCCTGGAGGAACCAGCCGAAAGCGAGGGCCCCAGGGACCAGCCAGCCCCACCCGTGGCTGTCCGGGTGCTCCGCCAGCCACCCGGCGCACCAGGCGACGACCAGTACGACGGTGGCCTTCTTCCACGCCAGGTGCCGGCGGAGGAGGCAGCCGTGCGGGCGGTTGCTCCAGAACAGCAGCGGCAGCAGCACCATCCACTGCCAGGGCTCCGAGACGCTGCTCGCGAGGGCCAGGCAAGGGGCCACGACGCAGAAGATGATGACGAACCAGCTCGCAATCATGCTGCCCGGGCGCGACCGCGGCGCGCCTTGGGTTGCCGCTCCGTGGCGACCCCGAGCCAGGCGAGGAGGGCGGCGGCGATCGGAACCGTGCCAAGGTGCCTCATGAAGGCATCCTCCCCCAGGCTGGAGAGCCCGAAGGCGATGGCCAGGAAGGTGAAGCCGGTGGCGGCGAGGAACACGCCGGATCCCTCCAGCCCGCCCTTCCGGGCAGCCGGCGCCGGCTGCAGGGCGTCCCGTTCCGGCCGGAGGAGGGCGAGGCCCAGGGGCGGCAGGCCGCAGAGGGGGAGCCACGACCACCAGAGGAAGGCCACCGCCACCAGGAGGATGGCCGCCAGGCCGTAGGCGCGCCTCGTGCGCCCCCGCCAGGCGGAGCGGGTCGCCAGCAGGTCGGCCAGGACGACGGCGGCCAGCACGAGGGCGCCCCCTGCCAGGAACCACGCCTGCCACCCGGGGACAACGCCGGGCGGGTTCCGCCCCCCCTCCATGGGCGTGGCGAACAGGGCCAGGGAGCCGCCCCCCAAGGCAAGCATTCCCAGGAACCACGTGGGGCGAGGCCGGACCCGGAGTCGAGAGCTGGGCACGCCCAGGATGACCACGGACAGCATGGCCAGGCGCAGCCCGTCCGCCTGGACCGAGCCGAGGACCAGGCACAGGCTCCCCAGCCCGAAGAGCCCGTTCACCAGGAGACGGGTTCCGAGCGGCGCCTCGGGCAGGCGTTCCTCGTCCATGCCGGTTCCACGATACCACCGATCCGGAAGCGGGAAGATCCGGGGCGCGAGGCCCGGCAGGGCGGCGGGCTTGCGGGGGAGGGTGGGCGCCCTCCCCCGCCAGGGCTCACGGCTCCATCGTCAGGGAGACCACCGCCGAGGAGCGGACCGGCGTGGCCGGTGGCGTGTAGGCGACCGCCGCCAGGAAGAAGGTCGTGCCGACGAAGCTGGTACCGGCGCCGGCCGGCACGGTCAGGGTGCAGGTGGCGTCGCCGCTGGCGTCCAGGACGCCGTAGGGGGCCGGGGCGTTGCCCGAGAACATCGTGTTCCAGAACCAGTCGCCGCTGGTCAGGGGCACGTCCAGGCCCGCCAGGTCCGTGGGGCCGGTGCTGGTCACCGAGCCGAGCATCGCGTAGGACAGGCCAGCGTCGGCCACCGGGAAGTCCAGGCTGTAGAGGACGGTGCCGCCCGCGGCAGCCGAGATCCGGTGCCGGTCCGCCACCAGGAAGGGGGCGAAGGCGTAGAGGTAGGCGGCGCCCCTCTGGTAGTAGCCGGCATCGGTCCAGACCGACCCGCCGAGGATCTCGGCCCTGCCGTCGCCATTCACGTCCCCGGCGCCGGCGACCGCGGCGCCGAACTCCTCCGCGTAGTTGACCGGCTGGAAGACGTGCAGGAGCGCGCCCGTGGCCCCGGAGTAGAGGTAGGCCCGACCCGCCGGGTAGTTCAGGGGCGGTATCTCCGCGCTGGAGGCGCCGACCAGGTAGTCGCCGACCCCGTCGCCATCCACGTCCCCGGCGCCGGGCAGGGCCATGCCGAAGTTGTCCAGGAAGCCCGTGCCGTCGAAGCGGTGGATCTGGGCGCCCGTGCTACCGTCGAGGACGAAGGCCGAGCCGGCGGCGCTGACGCCGGCCGGGGCGGTCCAGGGGGCGCCGACCAGGATGTCCGGCACGCCGTCGCCGTTCACGTCGCCGGCCGCGGCCGCGGTCTGCCCGAAGTAGCCGCCGGGGTCCGGGCCGATGACCGAGTAGAGCTGGGCACCGGTGAACCCGGAATGGACGTAGGCACTGTCCATCTCTCCATCCACACGCTGCAGCAGGGTGGCGCTACCGCCCACGCTCTGGGCGCCCAGCTCCGTGAGCAGCCCGAGGACAGCAAGCGCAACTTGCATCAAGGGGCATCTCATGGTGTGTGTTCCTTTCGGCCCGGCACCAGTCGAGGAACTGGTTCTCGTGGGCCGTCCCCCCCTTGCCGCGAGAGGCGCTCGGGCCAACGCCTTTTCTCGGCGAGGGCAATCGATTGCCCTGCGGCGCGGCCCCACCTGCCGCGAAACGGGTCCCCAGGGGAAGAGCACCCCAAGGGTGCCCGGGAGGAGGGCGCAGACCCTCCTCCCGGCGCCACCAGGCCCACGCGGGCTCAGGGCTCCACCGCCAGGGCGACCACCACCGAGGAGTGCACCGGCGAGGCCGGCGGCGCGTAGGAGACCGCCGCCAGGAAGAAGGTCGTG
Organism: uncultured Planctomycetales bacterium; assembly: GCA_964389745.1. Lineage (GTDB taxonomy): Bacteria > Planctomycetota > UBA1135 > UBA1135 > UBA1135 > CAYMFV01. Next base: position 12,108 of record CAYMFV010000004.1, read on the forward strand.
CCGACGTAGGCGCTGCCCGCCCCAGGCGGCACCGTGAAGGTGCAGGTGGCGTCGCCGTTGGCGTCCAGGACGCCGTAGGGCGCCGAGAAGAAGGGCGGCGCGTGGCCGGAGAACATCAGGTTCCAGAACCAGTCGCCGCTGGTGAGAGGGACATCCACGCCGGCGAGGGTGGTCGGACCGGTGCCGGTGACGGAGCCGAGCAGGGCGTAGGCGAGCCCGGCGTCCGCGGCGGGGAAGTCCATGCTGTAGAGCACGGCGCCGCCGGCGGCGGCCGAGAGCCGGCCGTGGTCCGTGGTCAGGAAGGGGTCGAAGGCGAAGACGTCCACGCCGCCGCCGTTGTAGGCGCCGGTGTCCCGGGACGGCGCCCCGGCGATGATGTCCGCCCGCCCGTCGCCGTTGAGGTCCGGGCACAGGGCGACGGCGCTGCCCAGGTACTCGCTGTTGTTCGAGCCGCTGCAGACGTGTTCGATCAACAGGGTCCTCCCGGAGATGAGGAACGCGCCCCCTTCATCGCCAATGAGGCTCGGATCGCCATTCGGGGCGCCGACGACGACATCGAGGGCGCCGTCGCCGTCCACATCCTCGCCGCCGGCCAGGGCCGCGCCGAAGGAGCCGTTGACCATGGGGGTGCCGTTGATGGTGGGCGCGTTGACCGCCGCCAGCAGGTTGCCCGTGGCGCCGGAGTAGAAGTACACGAGGCCATAGTTGTAGTAGCCGTGGGAGGGCACCCGGGCGTAGGGAGCGCCGATGGCGTAGTCGGTCACGCCGTCGCCGTCCACGTCGCCGGCGGTGCAGATACCATGGCCGAAGCTCTCGCCGACGTCAGTCCCGACGTGCTGGCGGATGAGGGTGTGCGTCGCTCCGGAGTACACGTACACGATGCCCTTGTTCTGCCAGGGCTGGAGCTGCCCCGCGGGTGCCCCGACGGCGTTGTCGGGGACCGAGTCGCCGTCCACGTCGCCGAGCCCGGCCACCGTGCCACCAAAGTGGTCGTTGTCCATCTGTCCGTCGAAGCTGGCGAGCAAGGCGCCGGTGCTTCCGGAGTACAGGTACGCCGCCCCGGCGTCGGTGAGGCCGGACGGGTCCGCAGCCGGAGCGCCGATGAGGACGTCGTCCCGGCCGTCGCCGTCCACGTCGCCCACGCCGGCCACCGACGAGCCGAAGTTCATGAGGGCGGCCGGGCCGCTGAAGTGGTGCAGAACCTGCCAGGTCGCTCCGGAGTAGAGGAAGACCTCGCCGGCCGCCCCCAGCCCGCCGGGTTGGGCCCACGGGTCCGCCACCAGGAGGTCCGGGACGCCGTCGCCGTTCGCGTCGCCGGCGGCGGCCAGGGCCTGGCCCAGCTGGCCGAGGGTGTAGCCGCCCTGGAAGGTGACGAGCAGGCTGCCGGTGAAGCCGAAGTACACCTCCGCCGAGCCCGGGCCCCGGAGCTTGCCGAAGGCGTAGTCGCCGTAGCCGTCGCCGTCCACGTCCCCGAGCCCGGCGACGCCGGTCCCGGCAAGGTCGCCGTCGTTGGTGCCGTCGTGCCTGTGGACCAGGGTCTCCTCGCCGCCCACCGCCTGGGCCACCAGGCTGGTTGCGGTCCCGAGAAGAGCAAGCAAGGTGGCAATTACGCATGTCTTCATGGTTCTTCTCTCTCCTCGGCGGGGTTCCGCCGATGCCCTTGGAAACGCCCTCTTCTTGGCCTCCACCCCGTCGCATCTATCGCGAATACGACGGCGGCCGGCCACGGGCAGCGTCAGCGGTAGAGCCAGAGGAAGGCCAGGGGGACCAGGACGCCGATCGCGGTGAGCCACTTGCCCCGGCCGGCCAGGCCCTGTCGGCCCGGCAGGATGAACAGGCCCGTGACGGCGAGGATGGCCAGGGAGACGGCGAAGAGGTCCGCCACCCAGGTCCAGAGGCGTTTCGGATGGTTGAGGTGCAGGAAGTTCGACTCGAAGAGGACCGGGCGCTCCCGGACCACCTCCTCCACCACCCGGCCCCGGGCCAGCTCCACCGTCCAGGTCGTGCCCCGGGTCAGCACCTTCAGGGTTCCCGGGTCCGGCTGGAAGGTCTTCTCCACCCCCTCGGCGTGGGGAATGGCGGCCAGGATGCCGGCAACCTGCTCCGGTGCCAGCCGACCCGGCAGCACCGGCGCCACCTGGAACTCCCGCCGCTCCACGGAGTAGGAAGGGTTCCAGTCGGCCACGTGGTTCACGGCCACACCGGAGACGGCGTAGAGCACCGTCAGTCCGGTGCAGACATAACCCATGTCCCGGTGGATGACCCGCATCCACCGGCGCCACACCTGCCGGGCCACCAGGCTACTCCTCGATGACGGCGCCCAGGCCCTTCAGTCGCCAGACGACCTGCGGGCCGGTGATGGAGGACGGGTCGAACTCCTCGCCCTGCTCCTCCGCCCGGTGCTTCGCCATCTCCCGGGCCTGCTCCTCGCTGATCTCCAGCTTCTCGAGGATGCCCTCGGCCCGGGCGGTGTGACCCTTGGCGGACAGGGGGAAGATGATCTCGCCGTCCTCGACCTTGACCCGGATGCTCTGGAAGGGCTGGTCGCCGGCCAGCTCCATCCAGCAGCCGCGCATCTTGCAGACGTCGAGAACAGTGCCCCCCACCTGGACCTTCTGGCCTTCGTACTTCTCGGGGGCGGCCAGGATCTCGGACAGGGGCGTCGCCTCCGCCAGGGTCAGGCCGACACCATAGGTCTTGCCCTCGACGGCGGCGGAACCCTCCTCGCCGGGGGCGGGGGCACCGCCACCACAGCCGGCCGCCAGGCCGGCAGACAGGAGGAGCAGGGGAAGAAGGGGATTGCGGACCATGGTTTCCTTTCCTGGGGTTGTCGAAGGACGCGCGGAGGCGCGCATCCACGCTTGATAAGCCGTATCCTGGGCTTCGCCACTCCGTTCTGGCAAGGTACGGCCCGGGGGAATGCAGGTGGACTGCCCGGACGGCCGACTTCAGGCCGGGGGCGGCTCCGCCATGCGCCCGGCCATCGCGCCTTCCACCGCGCGAACCAGCTCGGCGAAGCTGAAAGGCTTGCGCAGGAAGCCCACTGCACGGCGGCTCGCCACCGCAGCTTCGATGTCCGGTTCGGGCAAGCCGCTCATGAGGAGGATCGGGAGGTCGGGCCACGAGCGGCGGACCTCCTCCAGGACGGCCAGCCCGTCCATGCCGGGCATGATGCGATCGAGCAGCACGGCCGCCACGTCCTGCCCTCGCACCCGCAGGATGGCCAGTGCCTCGGCTCCGCCACCAGCCTCCAGGGTGCCCAGTCCGGCCTGCTCCAGCATGCCGCAGGCGACCCGCCGCACCGCCTCGTCGTCATCCACGACGAGCACGGTGGCGCCCCTGGGCAGAGAGCCGGCTCGGGGCGACTCGCCTTCCGCAGGGACTCCCTGGCCGGGCTCCGCCGACGCGGGCAGGCGAATCACGAACTCCGTGCCGAGGCCCGGGGAGCTCGACACCTCGACGTCCCCGCCGTGCGCCCGGACGATGCCCCTCACCGCAGCCAATCCGAGGCCCCGACCAGCGCTCTTCGTCGTGAAGAAGGGCTCGAAGATGCGGGCCTTCGTCTCGGGATCGAGACCGCAGCCGTTGTCCCGGAACACGAGCTCGACCTGCCGGCCGGGCCCGGCACCCGTGACGCGGGTTTCGACCGTCACGGTCCCGCCGGGGCCATCGACTGCCTCCGCGGCGTTGGTGATCATGTTGAGGACCACCTGGCGGAGCTGGGCGGGATCGGCTGTCACCGGCGGCAAGTCCTCCTGCAGGTCGTAGCGGATGCGCGCACCCTTCGCGGCGCCCGCCTGCAGGAGATCCCCCATCTCCCGGATCAGGGCGTTCAGGTCCACTTCCTCGGGAGTGGCATCGCCCCTGCCGCCGTAGAGAAGGAGCTGGGCCACGATCTCCGCCGCCCGCCGTGCCGCCCGTTCCACTTGCTGCAGGCGCTCCCGCACGGCTGCGTCCGGCCCGGCTTCCTCGACGGCCAGGCTGGCGTGGCCGAGCACGCTGGTCAGCAGGTTGTTGAAGTCGTGGGCGATCCCGCTGGCCAGCACGCCAAGACTCTCGAGGTGCTGGGCCTCCTGGGCGCGCTGGAGCACGGTCTCGCGCTCCTCCTGCGCACGCTTGAGTGCCGTCACGTCCCACCAGAGTTCCAGCCGCCCGCCGTGGAAATGGCCGCGACCGATCGGCAGGCTGCGATGGACGAGCCAGCGGGCCTGTTCCCCCCCCCTGGCGCGCAGGCAGGCCTCGAAGCCGGTCTCCCCCGCCCCGGGCTCGTAGGTCGTGGCAAGGCGTTCAGCCACGTCGTCCGGCTTCTCGAAGGCCGGTCCCACCCACTGGGCCGCAATCTGCCGCATGGACGCTCCGACGGCTTCCGCACGGGAGCAGCCGAACAGCTCCTCCCACCTCCGGTTGACCCAGACGACGTGCAGCGCACGATCCATCAAGGCGAGGCCCACCTCGGCGGCGTTGAGGACGTCCTCGGTGACAGAGCGGTACCGTTCCTCGCTCTCTCGCAACGCCTGCTCCGACCGCCGCAGAGCCTGGAACAGAGGTCCGATACTCGCAATCCCCACGAGCATCAAGATGGAGATGAGCAGGGCAACGAGCTCCGCCTCCACCGTGGTCGAGGAAGGCGACGACTCCCCCACCATCTGGAACAGCGTGATCGAGCGGCGTGCCGCCATGAGCGTGATCGCCGCTGCAATGAACATCCAGGACCAGCGCCAGCCGGTGATCCGCACCAGCCGCAGTGCCAGCAGGGCAGCCACGATCTGGAGGATCAGGGAAACGGCCAGGACGAGCGGTATGACCATGGCAGAGAGCACGCCGGGGAATGCCTCCACAGAGGGTATCATCCGGCACCGGGGCGAGAGCCGCAAGCCGGCTCGGCAGGCCGCTGGGGACACGTGCTGACCACCTCCCTCCTCCTCTTCCTCGCTCTCGTCCTCCAGGGCCCTTCCCCGGTCGCAGGCCTGCACGCTGGAGAGACTGTTCGCAAGGTGGCGGCGGCGCCGGGGGACCCCCTGGCCGAATGGGAGACCAGGGAGACGGGCCGGGTCCTGGACGGCCTCACCGGCCGGCCCCTGGCCGGGGTCCGCGTCGAGGCCCTGCTCGAGGATGGCGACCCGACGGTCCGCGAGGAGACCCGCACCGCCCGGGACGGCTCCTTCCGCATCCGCCTGCGCCAGGGCGCCTCCCGCCTGGAGCGGGTCCGGTTGCGCCTGCCGGGCTGGACGAGCCGGGTGGTCACGGCCTCCGACGTCTGGCAGGACAACGCCGAGCTGCTGCTCTACCCGGCAGTGGGTCTCTCCCTCCGCGTCCTCGACCTCCAGGGCCGGCCGGTGCCGGGAGCCCTGGTGCGCACCCGGGAGATCTGTGCCCACGACCCCTATGCCACCCTGGGCCGGGCCGACCTCTTGGGCCGGCTGGAGATTCCCGATTTCCCGTGGCCGGGCAGCGATCCGGAGCTCTACGTGTCCGCCCCGGACCACGGGGCCCTGCGCCTGATGGACAGCGCCTGGCTGCTGGCCCTGGCTGCCCGGGACGGGGAGCCACCGGCCCTCCACCTGCCCCGGCGGCCAGCGGTGGCCCTGCGGCTCCTGGGGCGGGGCCAGGGCGGGCAGGCCCTGGCCGCCATCCGGGTCGCATCCATGCCCTCCTGCTGGTACACGGTCTGGACGGGCTCCGACGGCGGGCTGCGACTGGAGGTGCTCTTCCGTGACCGGGAGTTCTCCCTCGATCGGCACGGCGTGGCCGGCGACGCCCATCTCGGCCACGGTCTCGGCCTGCCTGGCCGGGTGCTCTCCCTGCGCGAGGGCGGCTGGACCTTCCCGCCGGGCCTCTGGGACAGTCCGGTGGCGACCCTCGAGCTGACCCCCACCGGGGCCGGCGCGGAGACGGACGCCCGGCCGCCGGTGCAGGTGGTCCACGAGCGTGGCTGGTGGCTCCGCGGCTGGGGGCGCCACGAGCTGCCGCCGGGCCGCGTGACCATTACGGTGGGCCGGGCCTTCTCCGGGTGGGAGGAGGAGACCCGGGAGGTCGAGCTGCCGCCAACCGGCCTCCCCCTGGCGTTGCCCGCCCGGCGCGAGCCGGTCCTGGCGCTGCGCCTGCCGGACAGGCCCCTGCAGTTCCTGCACCTGGAGGCGGGGGCGGACTCCATCACCCTGGCCGGTGGCTGGCCCCGGCAGGACCGCCATCCCGTCCCGGGCGGGCGAGCCGTGACCGTCCTCGCCGACTTCGCCGACGGGGAGCTGCGCCGCGGCACCCTTCCGCCCCTCACGGGCGCGGCCGAGCTGGACCTGACCGTCCCGGGCTCGGTCCTCCGCCGGGGCCTGGAGGCCGGTGACCTCGGCACCGCCCGGATCGTGGTCGAGGTCCGGGACGACCTGGGCCGGCCCCTGGCCGCCACCAGCAGCCTGGACGCCGCCATGGTCTGGGAGAGGCGGAAGGAGCCGGCCCCGCGACACGTCTTCGACGTCCCGGCGGGCATGCCCTTCCTGGTCGCCTGCCGCTCCCCGGGCCACACCCCCGGCGGCTTCCAGGGGCGGGCGCCGGCGGCCGGGGAGGAGCTCGCCGCGGTGGTCACCCTGCGCGCCCTGGCCACCCTGGAGGTGCGCGGCGCCTGCACCCGGATTCATGCCGGCGGCCGCACCGCCGCCCCCCGGGACGGCAAGGCGTGCCTGGACGTGGAACCCGGCCCCCTCCTCGTGTGGATCGAGCGCAGTGGCGCGCCGGACCTCGCCCTGGCGCTGGAGCTCGCGCCGGGCGAGGAGCGGGTGCTGGAGCTGAAGTAGGCCGCCGCGGCGGGCCCTGCCCGGCCAGCGCCGGGACAAGTGCGTCCGCTCCTCGGGGCCCCTGCCGCTAGCGCTTGGTGGAGCGGGCCAGACGAATCCCGTCTGCGCCGCGACTCGTGACACCAGCAAGGAGAGCCAGCGTGCGAATCCCCATCTACCGGTCTGCCCTGACAGGCCTGTTCTGCCTGCCCCGAAGCCGGCTACTCCAGGCAAGGCGGGGGAGAGGGCGCCACCGGCAGCGCCTTCCACTCGACCTGGTCGTCCCCCTCGGTCTCGGCGTAGCCGAGCTGGGCCAGCATGACCTCCTCCTCGGCGCTGAACCGCACGGCTCGCCGCTCCTCGAGGGAAGACCACGGCAGGTCCCGATGGGCGGCCTCCACGAGCCGGAAGTCCCGGCAGAAGGCGGCCGCGGCCTCCAGGTAGCGGGCATCGCCTGCCGGCAGCGCCTCCTGCTCGAGCGGATCGGTGCGGCGGTCGAAAACGCGCAGCACGGGCTTGCCGGTCCGCCGGTCCGTGCGCGGCACCATGACCCTCGCACCCTGGGCGCGGGAGGCCCTCCGATCCAGCTTGCTGTAGCGCACCACGGTGTAGCGGTCGTCCCGCCAGGCCTCGAACATCCCCTCCCCGCCCCGCACGATCCGGGCCAGGGCGAAGCGTGGCCTGGCACTCTCCGGCTGCAGGAGAACGTCCCGCAGCGACCGGCCATCCGCCCGGGCCCAGGTCCTGGAAAGAGCGAAGTCCAGCAGGGTCGGGGCGATGTCGTAGATGCGCACCAGCGAGCCGACCCGGCGACCGTCGTCGGCGACACCGGGGATGCGCAGGATGAGCGGAATCCGCGCCAGCTCCGTGTACAGGTGCGTCCCGTGACCGATCCCCCCGTGGTCGAAGAACTCGTCGCCGTGGTCGGAGGTCACGCAGACGATGGTGTCCTCGTAGACGCCGAGCTCCCGGAGCCGGTCGAGGATGGCGCCAACGTGACGATCCACCCAGTGGATCTCGGCATCGTAGAGGGCCTCGACGTGGGCCAGGTCCCGGTCCGAGATCCTGCGCTTCCTGGTCCGGCGATCCCAGACCCCGGGATTGGTGAACCAGTCCCGACCATCCATCGTGCCCGTGTACCCGGGGTCGAAGAGGCGTCCGAGCCCCGGCTCGGCCTCGTCCGGAATGTAGTCGTAGTGGATGTCGAAGTAGTGGAGGAAGAGGAAGAAGGGCCGGCGGCCGGCCCACTCCTCGAGGAAGGCCTCGGCCATCTCGTTCACCCGGGGCGAGGTGACCTCCCGGTGGGACTGCCGGTTGCGGAGCTGCCGCATGCGCCCCGGGAGCACCGGCACCGCACCGGTCACGGCCGGCGCCGCATCGGACCCGGTCGGGCCGTGCAGGGCCTCCTGCAAGGGCCGCATGGCGTTCCGGTAGTCGTCGAAGCCCCGCCCGAAGCCGTGGCGCGGGTCGAGGTAGGGCCCGCTGAAGTAGCCCGCCGTGGCGTAGCCGGCCTCCTGGAACTCCTCCGCCAGGGTCCGGCGCCGGGGATCCAGGCGGAAGGCGTCGGTCTCGACGCCGTGCCCGCGGTTGGTCATCCCGGTGAGAAGGGACACATGGGCCGGCAGGGTCCAGGACGTCGAGGTCCAGGCCTCGTCGAAGACCACGCCCTCTGCCGCCAGCGCATCCAGGCGTGGACTCACCGGCTGCTCGGGTGCGAACCGGGGCCGGTGGCCGTACACACCGAGATGATCCTGGCGCAAGGAGTCCAGGCTGATCAGGACCACGTTCCACTGCTTGCCCGATTCGCGGCTGCAAGCCGGCACCAGGAGAAGGAGAGCCGCGAGGGCGCCCAGGCCGGGCACGGGGAGGCTGCGCAGGGTCCTCCAGAGGGCATGCACCGCCAGGGCCCCGAGCACGCAGGCCGGCGCCAGGGCGGGCAGGATGTAGCGTTCCCGATCCTGGGGAATCCAGGCGACGGTGCCGGCGACCACGACCAGGATCCACGCCAGCGCGACCCACGTCCTGGCCGCCTCCCGGCCCCGCAACCCCCTCCAGGACCGCCAGCAGGCGACCAGGAAGCCCGCCGGCACCAGGATCGTCGCGAGGGTCGCCGCGCCGCCCCAGGACGAGGGGCCGGAACGGGTGACCACACCGTTCCAGGTCGCCCGCACGCGGTCCGAGACCTCGGGCAGGGCAACCTCGGAATGGAGGCCGACCTGCCGCTCCAGCACGGCGTCCCACTTGCCGAGGATCTGCCCGATGCGCTTCGGCACGTCGTCCCACACGTACGGGGTCGTCAGCACGAACACCCCGAAGGCGAGCAGGGCAGCGCCTGCCAGCCACAACGCGGGTTCCCAGGTCCGGTAGGCGCGCAGGCGGCCGCCGACCCAGAGGCCGAGGACGGCGAGGCCGAAGGCGAAGCAGAGAAGAGCACCGTTCAGCTTCACCGAAACCGTGATCCCGAGGAGCACCCCGATGAGGAGGAGTTCCAGGACACGCCGGTGGACCGGCGTCCCGCCGCGGCTCCAGCGATCCAGGACCAGCACCATCGTGATGGCGGTGCCCAGGCCCGCCACCAGGAGGATCGGATCCGTGGTGATGCGGTTGGCCAGGAACTGGGGTAGGGCGCTCACCAGGAACCAGTACCAGGCCAGCAGGCCGCAGGCCGGGTTCGTGCAGAGCCTGGCGATGACATAGACCAGGACGGCGCCCAGAGCCATCATCCACTGGCTGAACTGCCGCCCGAGGATGAAGTATGGCTCGTGCTCGGCGGCCCTCCTGTGCAGCCAGGCCGAGCTCGATACCATCCCCCGTGCGCCCGGGTACACGGACGGAAAGACCCGCGGTGGGGGCAGATCGTAGCCGCCCAGGTGCAGGACCAGGCCGATCAGGACCTTGCCAACGTTCGGGTTGATGTAGCCATAGGTGGTCTTCTGCAGCCGGCGCCGCCAGTCCGTGGGCTTCACCTCGTCTTCCAGGAACATGAGGCGGAAGGTGTCGTGGCCGACCACGAGGAAGCCGCACTCGTCGATGACCAGGGGCTTGTCGGCAAAGCTGAAGTCGCCGGGCAACATGCGATAGCCGGCAACGAGCAGCACGGCGCAGAGCACGCCTTCGAGAGCGAAGCGCAAACCGGCACCGAATCGCCCCACTCCTGCCATGAATCCAGTCTAGCACGCTCTTGTCACGCCTTCCAGCGTGGTTAGGATACGCCGGTCCAGGAGCGGGGGCGCGTCCACGGCCCCTGGACGGCATCGTCCCATGAACAGGGTTGCACCGGGTGCCCTCGCGGTCGTCGCCGCACTGGCTGGCTGGGCCACCGCCACGGGTCCTGACCCGGTGGTGACGAAGCTCGTGGAGCTCGGCACCCGGGACCGCTCGGCCCGCCACCCGGCGCTCCTGATTCACCGTGGCCGGGTCTACCTCGACACGGTGGAGGCCGACCAGCACGTGGTGCGGATGTTCACGGGCGAGGGTCTCTCCGGTCCCGTGGATCCTCCCGTCTCGCCGGCCGAGGTCCGGGCCGCCTATCCCGATCTCGACCGGACCGAGGCAGTGGAGCTGCATCTCTCGGATCCCGTCTGGTCCCGCGGTCTCCTCGTCTCCGGCGGACGCCGACTCGGCTGGTCGCCGGCCCGCTGCGCGGACGCGGAGGGCCGGATGTACCTGGCCTTCGATGCTGCATCCTCGGGCGACTACGACGTCCTGTTCCAGCCGCCCGGTGCCGAGCCGCAGATCGTCGCCGGCACGGCCCGGGCGGAGTGCAAGCCGGCCCTCGCCGTCGACGGGGCCGGCCGCGTCTGGCTCGCGTGGCAGGAGGGCCCCGAGCGGTGGGGCCACACGGACACCCTGCACGCCGACTTCCGCATCCGCATCGCCTGCCGCGAGGATGGCTCCTGGCACGAGGTTCCGCCGCCGGCCGAGCTCGCCGGGCCATCCCCCGAACCGGCGGAGCTGCCCCGTCTCGCCGCCGACGAAACCGGCGCCTTGTGGCTCTTCTGGCGTTCCATGGACACGTGGGAGAACCAGACCGGTTCCGGGCCACCACTCCACGCTGGCTGGAAGATCCGGGCGGCGGCCCTCACCGCCTCGGGGTGGTCCCGGGCCGTCGAGCTTCCGGACAGCGGTGGCCCCGGCTACGACACGCTGGCCGTCGCGGCCCTTCCTGGGGGTGGCATCCTCGCGGCCTACGAGTCGGACGCCCGCTACGGCATCTCTCCCATCCGTCAGTTCGGCCCGGCGTGCTTCGCCGCGCCCTCTGCCGTCCAGGTGGCCCTGCTGCGCATCGAGGGCAAGGCCCCTGGCCCCACCACCGCCGGCCAGGTGCTCCCAGGCGGCCGCCGCTCCCCCCCCTCTGCGCCCGCCCCCGGGGACCCCGACCCCTCCCTGGTTCCCGCGGGCTACCTGCGCCTGTGGGGAGACCTCCACCGCCACAGCAGCATCTCCCGCTGCGCTGCCTCCAAGGACGGCACGCTCATCGACCAGTACCGCTACGCCATGGACGTGGCGGGGCTGGACTTCCTCGCCGTCACCGACCACCACAACCACATGACTCCGGACGCCTGGGCCATGTCCCGGGAGCTGGTGGCGGCCTTCCACCGTCCTGCCGAGCTGGTCACCCTGTATGGCTTCGAACGGCTCCTGCCCTCGGGGCACAGGAACTTCTTCTGCGCCGATCCCGAGCAGGCCGTCGATGCACCCTTCCGCGGCAGCCCGAAGCGGATCTGGGACGGCTACCCGGCCGGCAAGTGGCTGGCGGTGCCCCACATGCTGACGGCGACCCGACACGTGTTCATCTGGTCGGCCGCGAATCTGCGCATTGAACGTGACGTGGAGATCTACCAGGGCAGGCGGGGTGCCTACGAGTCCGTGCGCGGCCCCCTCCGCGACCTCCGGGCCCTGGACCAGTACCCCCACGCCATCACCTACCTGCGCGACGGCAAGCGCTTCGGCTTCGTCGCGGCCAGCGACCATACCGCCAACCTGCGCGGCTTCACGGCCGTCCTCGTGCCGGCACGCACCCGCGCGGCCGTCTACGCGGCCCTCCTGGCGCGCCGCTGCTATGCCGCCACCGCGAGGATCGCCCTGGACGTCCAGCTCGACGATCTCCTGATGGGTGAGGCGGGCCCGGTCACGCCGGACGCCAGCCTGCACATCCGGGCGGATGCCGGCAGCGACATCGCCCGGGTCCAGGTCATCCGCCGGGGCAAGGTCGCCCACCAGTGGACCGGCACGGACCCGGAGCGCGTCCTCCTCACCGTGCGGTGGGGCCGCCAGGAGATGCGCCGGCGGCTCCGGGTCGTGGTCGAGGATGGGCTGGTCGAGAAGGCCCTGCCCCTCTTCCTCGAGTCCGAGGATCGACTGGCGCTGTCGCCGGAGGGAGTGCTCTCCGTCCAGACCCGGACCTATGGCAACGACGAGGACGGCGCGGTGGCGACGGTGCGGCGGACGGCTGACAGCGTGGTTCACGTCCAGCTCGGCCGGAAGCAGCAGCAGTTCGCGTTGGCGGACCTGGCTGCCGGGCCCGTGCGTTTCCACCTGGGGGGGGTTCCCATGGAGATCTCCCTCGACCCCGCGCCTCTCGGCGGCCGGCGCTTCGATGCTTCCTGGGCGCCAGGGGACTGGGCCCCGGGCGACTGGGTCTACGTCCGCCTCGTCCGGGCGGATGGCCAAGTCGCCTGGTCCTCGCCCATCTGGATCGACACGGAGGAGGCCCCGGCGACTCCGGCCGATCGCCTGGGCTGGTTCCGGGAGGCGCGCTTCGGGATCTTCGTCCACTGGGGACCCGTGGCCCTCACCGGCCGGGAGATCGGCTGGTCCCGAGGCCGGCAAACGCCCCGGGAGGAGTACGACGCCCTGTACCGGCGCTTCGACCCGGTCCGCTTCGACGCCAATGCCTGGGCGGAGCTCGCCGCGGATGCCGGTGCCAGGTACCTGGTCCTGACCACCAAGCACCACGACGGCTTCTGCCTGTGGCCGTCGGCGCAGACCGACCACGATATCGCCGCCACGCCCTTCCGGCGCGACGTGGTGGGCGAGCTGGCCGCCGCCTGCCGCCGCCACGGGCTCCGCTTCGGCGCCTACTACTCCATTGCCGACTGGCACCACCCGGACTACAGCCCCCAGAACGAGGCCCAGGGGGGGGCCGGGGAGGCACTGCCGCCGGACGTCGCGCCGGACATGGACCGCTACCAGGACTACCTGGAGGCGCAGCTCCGGGAACTCGTCACCCGCTACCACCCGGCCCTCCTCTGGTTCGACGGCGAGTGGGAGGAGCCCTGGACCGCCGCCCGGGGCGAGCGCCTCGCGGCCTTCCTGCGCGACCTCGACCCGGCGCTGATCTGGAACAACCGCATCGGCAAGGGGCGCACCGCCCGCCGGGCCGCCAGCAACCCCGGCCACTGGGACACTCCGGAGCAGGTCATCGGCGCCTTCCAGGTGGAGCGCCCCTGGGAGACCTGCTTGACCCTCGCCACCCAGTGGGCGTGGAAGCCCGACGACCCGGTGAAGAGCCTCGAGACGTGCATCGCCGCCCTCGTGCGCTGCGCCGCCGGCGACGGCAACCTGCTCCTGAACGTCGGCCCCCGGGCCGACGGCAGCATCGAGCCGGAGCAGGCCCGGCGCCTGCGGGAGATCGGCGCCTGGCTGCGCAGCCACGGCGAGTCCATCTACGGCACCCGGGGCGGCCCCTGGCGGCCGGGCTCCTGGGGCGGCAGCACCCGGAGGGGCCGGCGCATCTACCTGCACGTCCTCGACTGGCCGGGGCCGGACCTGTGGCTGCCGGCCTTCCCCGGTCGCATCACCGGCGCCCGTCTCCTCGCCGGGGGGGGGACGGTGGACTGGTCCCAGGACCGGGCCGGGCGCGTCCGGGTGTCCGTGCCCGCGGTGGACCGGGAGGCCATCGACACCGTCGTGGTGCTGGAGACGGCCGCTCCCGTCACCGCCCTGGCCGCGGCGGGCGACTGCCTGTCGCGCTTCGCGGTGGAACCGGGCTGGGGCCGGCTCCTCTCCCGGGACGCGACCTTCACTGCCAGCAGCACCTCGCGCTGGGACGACCCGGCCCTGCACCCCCGCCTCCTGGACCCCCGGGCCGACAATCCCCCCTTCGTCTTCCACACCGCCATCGACGAGCATCCCTGGATCCGGGTGGACCTCGGGGGCGTCCACCGGCTCACCGCCGTCGAGATCGGCAACCGGCCCGGCTACGAGGACCGGGCCGCCGGCCTGGCGCTCTCGGTCTCCGAAGACGGCCGCACCTGGCGCCGCCTGTGGACGGCCCCCCGGGCCGCCCGGCGCTGGGAGGTGCCCCTCCGCGACCTCGCGGGCGCGCCCGTGCCGGCGCGCTACCTGAAGCTCGAGATTCGTCCCGACCCGCCCGCGCCCCTGCACCTGCGCTCCCTGCGCATCTGGGGCGACCCGTAGGATCGAGATCCTTGACCGGCCGCCCCGACCCCGCACCCATCCGCGAGCTTGGCTGGGCCTTCGCCCGCTCCGCCGCCCTGGCGGCCGCCGTCGAGCTGCGCCTCTTCAACCACCTGGCGTCGGGCCCGGCCACGGCCGCGGAGGTCGCCGCGGCCGCCGGCACCTCGCCGCGGGGCACGCGCATGCTCCTGGATGCCCTCGTG
>CAYMFV010000005.1:0-25308 GCA_964389745.1 uncultured Planctomycetales bacterium
CCCGATGCCTCCTCCAGGACCCGGTGCAGGGTCTCCTCGGGATCCCCTTCCTCGGCCAGGTCCACCAGGGCCGGCCAGCGGGCGAAGGCGGCCAGGGGCGACGCGGCGGCGTCCCCGGCGCGGGGCTGGCCGCCCAGGAGGCTGGCCGCCGCCGGGTTGGCCCGGAGCACCCGGTTGTGGGGGTCCAGGACGATCACCCCCTCCTGGACGAAGTCCAGGGCCCGCTCGAGGCGCTCGAGCCGCCCCGCCCGGCGCCGGGCCGAGGCCTGGGCGGCCCGCCGGGCCCGGCGCTCCCACCAGGCCAGGACCAGGGCGGCGCCGGCCCCGGCCGCGGCCAGGCTGGCGAGGAGCAACGGCGTCTCGGGCACGGCCCCAGGCTAGCCGAGCACCTCTCCGGGCTCCCGGAAGCAGTAGCCGACACCCCGGATGGTCTCGATGCAGAGGCCGAAGTCGCCGAGCTTCCGGCGCACCGACTTGATGTGGGTGTCGATGGTCCGCTCGGTGACCACCACGTCGGGGCCGACGGCCTGGTCCAGGAGCTCGCCCCGGCGGAAGACCCGGCCCGGGCTCCCGGCCAGGGTCTGGAGCAGGCGGAACTCGGTGGGCGTCAGGCGCACCCGCTCCTCCCCGGTCCGGACCTCGAAGCGCACCGGGTCGATGACCAGGCGGCCGAAGGAGAGGACCCGGTCGTTCACCGCCGGGTCCCGGGGCCGGGCCCGGCGCAGGAGGGTGCGGACCCGGGCCACCAGCTCCCGGGGCCGGGCCGGCTTGGTGACGTAGTCGTCGGCCCCGAGGCCGAGGCCCAGGACCACGTCCGTCTCCTCCGCCTTGGCGGTGAGCATGAGGACCAGGACGTGCTCCAGGGCCGGGTCGGCCCGGATCTCCCGGCAGACCTCCAGGCCGTCCTTCCGGGGCAGCATCAGGTCCAGGACCACCAGGTCGGGGAGGTGGCGGCGGGCGAGGATCAGCGCCTCCTCCCCGTCCCGGGCCAGGACCACCTTGTAGCCCTCCCGGGTGAAGGTGAGGCGCAGGATCTCGAGGAGGTCGGGGTCGTCCTCGACCAGGAGAAGGGTGGACTCCGTCATCGGCTCCGGGGGCATGCCCGCCGCCAGGATAGGCCCTGGGGTCAGGGTCGGGTGGATCTCCGGTGAAGGCGCCGTGGAGAGGCCGCCCTTCCCGGACGGGCGGCCAGGGGGAATACTGGAGACAGCATGGCCGAGCCCCTTGACCCCTGGTTCCTCTCCACGCTCCGCTGCCCCCTGAGCCGGGCGCCCCTGGTCCAGCTCGGCGACCGCCTGGTGGAGGAGGGCGAGGAGCTGGCCCTCCGGGAGGCCGGCCACCCAATGGCGCGGGAGTGATTGCCCCGTGCAGGCGACCGACGACCTGGACCTCGCCCCGGACGACGGCGTCCGTCTGCCGGTCCTCTTCCTCGGCTTCTTCCTCCCACCCTTCCTGCTCCTCACCGCGGTCTCCCTGTTCCTCTATCTCCAGGACCTGGGCAAGGAGAAGCAGATCCACGAGCGCGAAGGTCGTCACCTCGTCGAGCTGCAGGGCGAGATCCTCGCCAACGAGTTCACGGCCGTCGAGTCCGACCTCCTGTACCTGCGCGGGCAGAGCCGGCTGCACGACCTCCTCAACGGCGACCGGGCGGCGGCGGCGGACCTGGCGCAGGAGTACCTCCTCTTCATCTCCATGCGCCGGCTCTACGACCAGGTCCGCTACCTGGACGCGAGCGGCCATGAGGTGATCCGCGTCGACTACCACGACGGCGCCCCGGCCATCGTCCCGCCCGACGCCCTCCAGTTGAAGGCCGGTCGCTACTACTTCCAGGCGGCCCTGGCCCTCGATCGTGCCGAGCTGTACGTCTCGCCCTTCGATCTCAACATCGAGCACGGCCAGATCCAGCAGCCCTGGAAACCCGTCATCCGTTTCGCGACGCCACTCTTCGACGACCGCGGGGAGAAGCGTGGCCTCCTGATCCTGAACTACCTGGGCAACCGCCTGCTGCAGCGGTTGCGGGACGTCGCGGCGAACTACCATGGGGCCTCCTGGCTCGTCAACGCCGAGGGCTACTGGCTGATCGGCCGCCGTCCGGCGGAGGAGTGGGGCTTCATGTTCGGCAGGGACAGCCGCTTCCAGGACGACTTCCCGGAGGCCTGGCGCCGCATCGGCGCGGCGGAGCGCGGCCAGTTCAGCACGGACGAAGGCCTGTTCACCTTCGCGACCATCGCCCGGGGGGGGCCACTGAAGGTCATCGCCTTCGAGCCGGCCCGCGTGGTCGGCGCCAGCTCGCGACTCCTGTTCCGCAAGCTGCTGTCCATGTTCGTCCTGGTCTCGGTGCTGCTGGTCGTGCTGTCCTGGTTCCTGGCCCGCGGCCGCCTGATCCGCCGCCGCAACGAGCGGCAGCTCCTGGCTTCCGAGGCCCAGCTCCGGCTGCTCTCCAACCGACTCGTGAACGCCCAGGAGGAGGAGCGCCGCCGGATCGCCCGGGACCTGCACGACGATCTCGGCCAGATCGTGACCAGCGTCAGCCTCGACCTGCAGCGGGCAGTCCAGCAGGATCGCGCCGAGGCCCGGGGCGGCCGGCTCGAGCGCGCCCTGCACGGCACCCAGCTCCTCCTGGAGAGGGTGCACGAGATCGCCCACCAGCTGCGGCCCGCCATCCTGGACGACCTCGGCCTGCGGGATGCCGCCCGCAGCCTGGTCAGCGACTTCGAGGCCGCAACCGGGATCAACGTCCAGCTCGAGCTGAACTTCGCCCACGATCACATCCCGGCGGAGGTCAGCCAGAACATCTTCCGGATCCTGCAGGAGGCGCTCACCAACATCGCCAGGCATGCCTCGACCAGCGAGGCCTCGGTCCGCCTCGAGGTTGCTGCCGATGCTGTATCGTTGACCGTGCAGGACGACGGCATCGGCATCCAGCAGACCCCGCGCCACGGCTCCGGCCTGGGGATTCCAGGAATGCAGGAGCGGGCCCGCCTGCTCGGTGGCGTGTGCCAGGTGAGCTCGAAAGCAGGAGAAGGTACTTGCGTCCGGGTCACGGTGCCGCTGCGGAGCAGCCCCGATCCGGAGGAGGCGTCAGGGAGGAAGGACCGTGAGTGAATCCGGGATCATCCGAGTGCTGCTGGCCGACGATCATGCCATGGTGCGCGAGGCGCTGGCGCAGATCCTCGAGGAGTGCGAGAGCATCCAGGTGGTCGCCCAGGCCGGCGACGGTGCCGAGACCCTGCAGATGGCCGCCGAGACCAGGCCCGACGTCTTCGTCCTCGACTACAGCATGCCCCGGCTGGATGCGCACTCGCTGATCCGCACCTTGTGCCGCCAGTTCCGGGGCGCCAAGATCCTCGTCCTCACCGTGCACGAGAGCATCCACTACGCCGTGCGGGTCCTCGAGGGCGGTGCCCACGGCTATGTCGTGAAGTCCGGCGCCCTCGCCGAGCTGGTCGAGGCCATCCGGGCCGTGCACGCCGGCGAGATCTACATCTCGCCGAAGGTCTCCCAGAAGGTGATCCACCACCTGCGCCGTCCGAAGAAGCGTCGCGGCGGCCTGGAAGAGCTCTCCCAGCGTGAGTTCGACGTCCTGCGGGTCCTGGGTGCCGGCATGAGCCTCAAGGAGGGCGCCGACTACCTCGGTATCACCACCAGCACCGCCTCCACCTATCGTGCGCGGCTGATGGAGAAGCTCTGCCTCCGGAGCACGGCCGAGCTCATCCGCTTCGCCCTGGAGAACGACATCGTCGGCTAGAGTCCGCCGTTTGTGTCGGATTTCTGCTACAAGAGAAGTGGCAGGATTCCGACAGACGCCGCCGCCGAGTGCCCCGCACAATGGCTCCTGCAGGACAGGCCGCCAGGGGCCTGCAGGGCTTGGTGCGTGCTCGTCCTGGCCCTCCGGGCAGCCCGCGCCCCCCTCCCCCCACGAGACTGACCCGCTGCGTGATGGCCTTCTCCCCCTTCTCTTTCGGCACGCCGTTCGGCCTGATGCGCAGGTCCTGGCTGACGGCCCTGATCGTCCTCCCCTGCCTGGCCCTGGTCTCCGCCCGGGCCCCGGGGCAGGACCAGCAGGACGACTGGGGGGAGGAGGCCGAGGAGGAGGCTGGCGGCCGCTCCTTCCTGTACAAGGAGCTCGTCCTGAGTGGCTTCTACTCGCCCTCCGGCATGGCTGGCGTGCCGCTGGGGGACATGACCAGGGATCGCCTGGGCCTGTCGCCCCGGCCACCCACGAACTACGTCGGCGTGGACTTCGTGCAGACCTTCACGTCGGCGTCGGCGATCAACGAGGCCCTGCTGCCCGACTGGCTGCCGCTGACCGCCGTCACGCTGCACCCGCGCCTGGTCTTCGACCAGATGGAGAGCGGCGGCGGTCTGGGCCAGGTGGACTTCGCCCCCCAGGACTTCTGGGCGCGCTTCAACCCCGGGAACATCGACCGCCTGACCTTGCGCGTCGGACAGTTCGTGATTCCCTACGGCGTCAACCCGATCCTGGCACCACGCCAGCGCTTCATCCTGCCCCTGGAAGCGACGGACCTCGGTCTCAAGTGGGACTGGGGCCTGGATCTGAAGGGACCGGTCGGGGAGTACGACTGGGAGCTGGCGGCCACCCTGGGCACCGGCGAGGCGCTGCACTCCCTCGACTTCTATCGCGGCCAGGATTCCACCAGCTACCTCCTCACGGGACGCATCGGGGCGCCCACGTACTGGGACCTGCAGTACGGCTTCTCCTTTCTCTATGGTGACCTCCCGATGATCCGGGCCTCGGATCTCCTGAGCCCGGTGTCCTTCTCCCGGTGGCGCATCGGCTTCGACGGCTTCTACAAGTACGGCACGTACCTGATGAGCGGAGTCCAGTTCGTCTACGGCCAGGACGGATTCAAGGAGGAGGGGCAGTTCATGACTCCCACGGGCCGCACGGCTGCGTCCGTTCTCGGCTACCGTGCCTGGTGTGACTGGGTCGTGCCCACCGAGCAGGATCTCCGCCTGAGCGCCCAGTACGAGTCTCTCACCCGCGACACCACGCTGCGCAACTCGGATGACACGGCCATCATCTTCGAGATCGGCTACTCCCTCACGACGACCACCACCCTGACCCTGGACATCCGCCTCGAGCAGAACAGCTCCATGGGCATGGAGAACGATGCAATCTTCCTCACCCTCGTCTACTACGGGTCCTAGGCCGGCGCTGGCCTTGCTGCTGCTGGCCGCCCTCCTCGCGGCCGGCAGTCCCGCCCAGACAGCCCCGGTCCTCCACGGGCCGCCGCCGACCTTCACGGATGTTGCCGGCAGCTCCGGCCTCCGCTTCCGGCACACCTTCGGTGCCGACAAGCTGCAGAGCATCCTCATGACCACCGGCAGCGGCTGCGCCTTCTTCGACTACGACAACGACGGCTTCCTGGACGCGTTCATGGTCAACGGCACCTACCTGGACGAGGAAGGCCGGCCGCGGGCGGACAAGGTGGCGCACCATGGCCTGTACCACAACCGGGGGGATGGCACCTTCGAGAATGTCAGTGCCGCGGCTGGCATCACCGCGGTCAGCTACGGCCAGGGCGTGACCTGTGCCGACTACGACGGGGATGGCTTCACGGACCTGTACCTGACCAACTACGGACCCAACATCCTGTACCGCAACCTCGGGGACGGCCATTTCGCCGACGTCACCGCCGAGGCCGGGGTGGCCGGAGGGATGCGCTGGAGTTCCGGTGCTGTCTTCTTCGACTACGACGGTGACCTGGATCTCGACCTCTTCGTCGCCAGCTACGTCAAGTACGACCCGGGGATGGACGACGTCCACGCCTCGTCCCTGTCCAAGCGCATCGGCTTCCGCTTCTTTCCCGGGCCCCGGGACTACGAAGGTGAGGACGACATCCTGTTCCGCAACAATGGCGACGGCACCTTCACCGATGTCACCGACGAGGTCGGCCTCTTGTCCGGCGGCAAGGGCCTGACCGTGGCCGCAAGTGATTTCGACGGCGATGGGGACCAGGACCTCTTCGTGGCCAACGACTCGACGCCGAACTTCCTCTACCGGAACGACGCTGGCCACTTCACGGAGATCGCCCTCGAGGCGGGTGTCGCCTACGATCCGGACGGCGTCGAGACCGCCGGCATGGGGGTGGCGGTCGCGGATGTCGACGGCGACGGCAACCAGGACCTGTACGTCACGAACATGGTCTTCGAGTTCAACAACATGTATCGGAACCTGGGCGACATGGTCTTCGATGACGTCAGTCGCGCCACCCGCCTCAACGATGACAACTACCGCCACGTGGGCTGGGCCACCCACTTCGCCGACTTCAACCACGACGGCTTCCTCGACTGCTTCGTGGCCAACGGCCACGTGGTCGACTACGTCGAGGGGTTCTCGCAGAGCATCACCTACGGGCAGCAGAACATGCTCTTCCTGGGCGACGGCCGCAATGGTTTCACCAACGTTGCCAATGACTGCGGCAAGTGCTGGCAGAGGAAGCGGGTGACTCGAGGAGCCGGCTTCGGCGACTTCGACAACGATGGCGACATCGACATCCTCATCCTCAACTCCGGCGGGCGCTGCGAACTGCTGCGCAACGACCTGCCGCCGAACGACCGCTGGATCAAGATCAAGCTGTCCGGGCTGCCGCCCAACACCGCCGGCCTGGGTGCCAAGGTGACGACCCGGGTCGGCAAGCGCGTTCTCCACGAGGAGCTCCGCTTCGCCCCTTCCTACCTGAGCAGCAGCGAGCCCATCCTCCACATCGGCCTGCGGCCGGGCGAGGCGACGGCCGAGGTCGAGGTCCTCTGGCCGGCGGGCACGCGGACGCGGCAGAAGGTCGCGGCCGGCACCATGGTGACCATCGCCGAGCCGCCTGCCGCGGCGACGGATCAATGACCACGGTGCGCTACGCGGCGGCTGCCTGTCAGACCGACTTCCCCTGCCCGACCGAGCGTGCCGAGATCGCTTCCCGGGTGGCGCGCATGTGCGAGATGGTCCGCATGGCCGTCGAGGGCTACTCGCCCTTCCTGCCGGTCAAGCTCGTCGTCTTCCCCGAGTTCGCCCACGCGGCACCGGTCTATCCGACGAGCGCCGAGCTGCGCCGTCACCTCACCGTGCCGATCCCCAACGAGCACACCGAGACCTACGCCGCCCTGGCCCGGGAGCTTGACGTCTACATCCAGACCGGGACCTTTCTCGAGGAGGACCCGCGCTGGCCGGATACGGTCTTCAACACCACCTGCCTGATCGGCCCCGAGGGCCTGCTGACCCGCTATCGCAAGGTCAACCCGTGGATCCCGTGGGAGGTCAACAAGAGCCCGCACGACCTGGACGGCTACGAGGAGGAGCTGTTCCCGGTGGCCAGGACTCCCATCGGCAACCTCGGGGCAGCCATCTGCTACGACTGGCTGTTCCCGGAGGCGCTGCGCCAGCTCGCGGCCAACGGCGCCGAGGTGCTCATCCGCGTCTCGGCCTACATGGACCCGTGGGGAGCCACGCCGCCCATGGACTGGTGGACGCTGGTGAATCGCTGCCGCGCCCTGGAGAACATCGCCTACGTGGTGGCGGCCAACCAGGCGGCCTCCCTGGCCAACTACCCGCCCTTCTCCTGGCCGGGGGGGAGCATGATCGTCGACTACGAGGGCCGGCTGCTGGCCCAGGCCGATCCCGGCCCGGGCGAGAAGATCGTGGTCGCGCCGATCGACATCGGCGCCCTTCGCCACGAGCGGTCGACCCGGCAGGGCCACCACATGCTCGCCCACCTGCGCACCGAGGCCTACCCGGTGTACCAGCATCCGGTCTTCCCGCCGGGCCAGTGGGCTGCGGAGCCCGATCTGGACGTGGAGAAGATCCGTCGCGCCATCGAGGAATCCAAGACGAGGCTCTGATGAGAACCGGCCCCCTGTTGCTCCTGCTCGGTGCCCTGGCGCTGGGCAGCCCCGGCTGCAGCGACGGTGCGGAGGACACGGGCGAAGCAGCCGCAGGCACCGCCGCCGGCGCCGCGGCCCCGGTGCCTGGCGTGCCGCCGCAGCAGTTCGATCGCATCATCGCCCTCTTCAACAAGGGCGTCAGCCTGATGGAGCGCTTCCGCCCCGTCGATGCCGTCCAGGCCTTCGACGAGGCCGTCCGGCTCGCTCCCGACTGGACGACGGCGCGCCTCAATCTCGGCATCGCCCTGCTCAACGCCCAGGGCGAGGAGAACTACGCCCGGGCCGAGGTCGAGCTGAAGCGTGTCCTGGAGCGGGATCCGGACAACCCCTACGCCCTCTATGCCCTGGGCATGCTCCTCCGGCACCTGGCGCGCTTCGATGAGGCGCGCGCCAGCTTCGAGCGGGTCCTGGAGATCGATCCCGACGACCCGGATGCCCACTACCAGCTCGGCATCCTGATCATCAACGACGACCCCGCCGCCGCCCGCCGGCACCTGGAGCGGACCCTGGCCCAGGTCCCCCATCACGAGTCGGCGTGCTACCGCCTGGCGACCCTGCTGCGCCAGCAGGGCGACATGGAGGGAGCGCGCCAGCTCCTGGCCCGGTTCCGCATCCTCAAGGAGACCCATTCCGGTGTCGTCGCGGGCATGAAGTACGGGGAGATGGGGCGCTATGCCGACGTGATTCGGGCGATCGGCCCGCCGCTGGCAGAGACCGAGCCCTCGCCGCCGCCGGCGTACACGGACCGGGCGGCTGCCGCGGGCCTGGGCTTCCGCGGTCCCGGGACTCCAGGCTGGCCGGGCCGAGCCGGGCCGATCGCAGACCAGGCCTTCGCCCCCGGCGTGGCCGTGGCGGACGTGGATGGCGACGGCGACCTGGACCTGTTCCTGCCACCGGCGCAGGCAGACGGTCCCTGCCTGCACCGCAACGAGAACGGCACCTTCACGCCGGTCGGTGGTGCCGGCGTGGACGCCCGCGGCGTCGTCGGCGCCTTCTTCGGCGACTATGACAAGGACGGGGATCCGGATCTCTACCTGACACGCGCCGGGCCGAACCGGCTCTACCGCAACGACGGTGACTGGCGGTTCGTGGACGTCTCGGCGGACAGCGGCGTCGGCGGCGACGACGTGCTGAGCGTGGGAGCTGCCTGGGCGGACGCCGACCACGACGGCGATCTCGACATCTACGTCGCCAACTACGGACCCAGCGTCGTGGAGGCGCCGGCTGCGGCCGGCGCCCCGAACGTCTTGTGGCGCAACAACGGCAACGGCACCTTCACCGAGGTTGCCACCGAGGCCGGCATCGACGGCGGCACCGCGGCCAGCGTCGGCGTGCTCTTCCTCGACGCCGACGGGGACCACGACCTCGATCTCTACGTCATCCACGACCACGCGCCGAACCAGCTCTTCCTCAATCTCCGCACCGGAGAGTACCGCGACGTCAGCGCCAGCTTCCCGGACCTGGCCGACGACGGTCCGGGGCTCGCCGCCCTCCTCGGAGACGTCGACCTGAACGGGCTGGAGGATGTGCTGCTGCTGCGTGGCCCCGCCTCGCCACGGCTGTACCTCCAGACCACGCCAGGCCGCTACCAGGAGGACCTGCGCTTCCAGGATTCCCTGGGCGGGGTCAGCGGCGCCGTCGGCGCGCTGCTCGGGGATCTCGACCTGGACGGCGACCCGGACCTGGTGCTCACGGGGTCCATCCGCGAGGACGCGGTCGCGACGCGCATCATGATGAACGACGGGACCGGGCGCTTCGGCCCCCCGACGCCGGTCGGAGCCGAGCACGACTCGCTCCTGGCCCGGGGCGCCGTCGCCGCCGACCTCGATGGCGACGGCTCCCTCGAGCTGCTGGTCGCCCGGGCCGGCGACACACCCAGGTTGTGGACCACGCCGGCGCCCGCAGGCCGTCACTGGCTGGAGGTGGTGCCAGCGCTCGGGGAGACCGGACCGGCCCGCTGGGCCGATCCCACCTCCGTGGGCCTGCTGGTCGAGGTCAAGAGCGGGCGGCGCCTCCAGATCGCCCGCATCGCCTCGGCGACGGGCTACCTGGGCGGCACACCCCGGCGCCTGCACTTCGGCCTCGGAGAGCGCGGCAAGGTGGACTACGTGCGCCTGTTCTGGGCGGACTCGGTGCTGCAGAGCGAGATGGAGGTGGCAGCCGACCAATCCTGGTCGGTCACCAAGGTGCGTCGCAAGCCGTCCTCCTGCCCCCTGCTCTTCACCTGGGACGGCAATCGCTTCGCCTTCGTGACGGATTTCCTCGGCGTCGGCGGGCTCGGCTTCTTCGTGGCACCCGGGGAGTACGCCAGGCCGGACCCGACCGAGGACGTGCGCATCCCGCCGCAGCTCATCCAGCCCCGCGACGGCCGCTACCTGCTCCGCGTGGCCGAGCCCCTGGAGGAGGTCATCTACCTGGATGAGCTGCACCTGGTGGCCTACGACCACCCTGCCGGCTGGGAGGTCCATCCCGACGAGCGCTTCGCGGGAGCACCGCCCTTCCCCACCGCCAGGCCGATCGCCGTGGCCCGGAAGATCTTCCCCGAGGCGGCGGTCGACGAGAGCGGCATGGACCTGCGCAGCCGGATCCTCGAGATCGACCGGCGCTATGCCGAGCCGCCCGTGGACCACCGCTTCCCCGGATACGCCCGGGATCACTGGCTGGAGCTGGATTTCGGCGACCAGTTCCAGGACCGCGCCCCTGGCTCCCGCCTGGTCCTCTTCCTCTACGGCTGGGTCGAGTACACCTACTCCCACGTCAACTACGCCGCCTGGCAGGCCGGCGTGACGATGCGGCCGCCCGCCATCGAGGTGCCGGACGGCCAGGGCGGCTGGCGGGTGGCGGTGCCGGATGCCGGCTTCCCGGCCGGCCTGCCGCGGATGATGACCGTCGACATCTCGGACCTGCCGCTGGGCGCGGACGCCCGCCTGCGCATCCGCACCAACATGGAGATCTTCTGGGACCAGGTCTTCGCCGCCGTGGACCGGTCCCCGGCCGGGCTGACCGCCCACCGGCTGCCCCCCGTGGTGGCCGTCCTGCGACCGCTGGGCTACCCCCGCGAGTACTCGCCGGACGGCGCGCCGCCCACCCTCTACGACTACGACCTCCTGGATCGCGGCGTGCCCTTCAAGAACCTGGCGGGCGACTTCTCCGCCTTCGGCGACGTGCGCGAGCTGCTGCAGGATGTCGACGACTGCTTCGTCATCATGGGCCGTGGCGAGGAGATCGCCCTCGAGTTCGATGCCACCGCCCTGCCCGCCCTGCCCGAGGGCTGGACGCGGACGCTGGTCCTGCACGCCGACGGCTACTGCAAGGACATGGACCTCTACACCGCCTTCCCCGACACGGTGGCGCCCCTCCCCTATCACGGGATGGAGAACTACCCGCCGGACGGGTCTCCACCCCCCTGCGCCCACCTGGCTCGGGACGGCCGCGGGCATCCCACGCGGCACGTGGCGTTGCGCTGAACGGCCGAGGGGGCGGCGCCTACTGGCCGTCCGTGCTGCCGGCCACCGGCACAGGGAAGCTGCCGTACTCGGCCTCGGGGTCGACGCCGCGGGCGGCAAGGGTCTGCCAGCGATGGAGCGGGGAGGCGCCCAGGCGCCCCGGGATGCTGGCCATCATCGCCCCTCCGGAACGCGTGTCCCCTTCGTTGGATACCGAGACTCCGGACCCCTCTCCGGCCACGAGGGCGTGGGCCTGGCGGAGGAAGGTCAGGGCCCGTTCCTTCTCGCCGCGGACATGGGCAATCCAGCCCCGGTAGTACGCTGCTTCGGCGGACCGATGGTTGAGGGCCAGGGCATCGGCGAAGTAGCTGTCCGCCTCCTCCAGGCGCCCCGCCAGCAT
Source organism: uncultured Planctomycetales bacterium (assembly GCA_964389745.1). Taxonomy (GTDB): domain Bacteria; phylum Planctomycetota; class UBA1135; order UBA1135; family UBA1135; genus CAYMFV01. Next base: position 11,746 of record CAYMFV010000005.1, read on the forward strand.
GGCGACGACTCCGAGCTGCACCACCGGACCGCTCTCCTCGCCGTTGATCTCGTGGCAGCGGGCAAAGGCCGCACCCGCCTGGGCGAGGTCATCCAGGGTCGGGTCGCCACCGGGAAGGCGGATCCTGCCGATCTGCATCCAGCCGCGGCTGCTGCGGGGATAGCGGCGGACCAGCTCGACCAGCAGCTCCAGGGCCTCCGCCTCCCGATCCTGCTCGAGCAGGGTGTTGGCCAGGTAGTAGAGGCAGTCCTGGTGGGACGGCCACAGGGACAGGGCCCGGCGGTAGGCCGCCTCGGCGGCCGCCAGGTCGCCGCCGATCCGCGCGGCCGACGCCTCCCGCAGGAGAGCGAAGAACTGCCGCTGCTCCGCCACCGAGCGCGGCTCCACGATCTCGCTGGCCCCCAGCCCGGGGAAGGGCACGGCCCGCGGCTCCTGGCCACGTTCCCACTCGACGATCGAGCCGGCCGGGAAGGGCCCCGCCGTCTCCTCCCTGCCATCGGGCCACCGCACCTGGATCGAGTCCACCTGTGGGACCTGCCCGAGCCCGAAGGGGAGCTCGCCCACGGCGTGCTGGGAGAGATAGGAGGCCTGGGCACCGACCTCCCGGAGCATCCGGTGGCCGCCCCAGCTGGCGATGACCCGGGCGCCGATTGCGAAGCGGTTGCCGCCGGGCTGGCGCAGGCGCAACAGCAGGCAACCGCCCTCGTTGCCGCCATCGTTGCGCAGCAGGTGGGCCCGCTCCCCGTGGACCAGGATGACCAGGTCCTGGTCGCCGTCCAGGTCATAGTCGAAGGCCGCGCCGCCGCGCCCGACGATCTTCTGCTGGAAGAAGCTGCCACAGAGCCCGCCGATCTCGAAGAAACCGCGCTCCGTCCCGGCATTCCAGAAGAGCTGCGGGCGCATCGGCACGAGCAGCTCGGGGTTCTTCTCGTCGGGGATCGTGCTGCCGTTGACCACGAAGAGGTCGCACCAGCCGTCGTTGTCGAAGTCCAGGAAGCCCGTTGCCCAGCCGATCATGTTCAGGGCGGCCTGCCCGAGCCCATGCCGGTCCGCCTCGTCCATGAAGACCAGGCCCTGGCCCGCGCCGCCGCTCAGCTCCCGGGACACGTTCCGGTACAGCGCGTTCTCCTGGGCGACCCAGTGGGTGACGTAGATGTCGAGATCCTCGTCCCGGTCGAAGTCGGCCACCGCCATGCCCATGGCGCCCCGGTAGTCCCCGAGGAGGGCGGAGGACGTCTGGTCGGCGAAGGTCCCGTCGCCCTGGTTGACGAAGAGGGCGTTGTCCGAGACGTCGTTGGCGACGTAGAGATCGGGCAGGCCATCTCCGGAGAGATCCGCGAAGGTGGCGCCGAGGCCGCGGCCGGTGTCGTTGGCCACTCCGGCCGCTGCGGCGACCTCCTCGAAGCTGCCGTCGCCGCGGTTGTGGAACAGCAGGTTGCGTTCCGGGGCGAAGACCGAGGGGTTCAGCGGCGCCGGGATGCTGGTCCCATAGAGGCGCATGGACTCGGCCTCGGCGCCCAGGTCCTCCCGGAAGCGGACATAGCCGCACACGTAGATGTCCATGGCGCCGTCCAGGTCGTAGTCGCCGACGGCGATGCCGGCCCAGAAGCCCTCGAATGCGTCCACGCCGGCGGCGTTGCTGATGTCGGAGAAGCGGAAGTCGCCGTCGTTCCGGAACAGGTGGCAGCGCCCATAGGTGGTCACGAACAGGTCCAGGTCGCCGTCGGCGTCGACGTCGACCCAGGCCGCGCCCATGGCCAGGGCACGCAGCTCCACGCCGGACCCCGCGGTGCGGTCCTCGAAGCGGCCGCCGCCGAGGTTCCGGAACAGGCGGCACGGCGCCGCCGGGCCCTCCGACGCGATGCCGTCCCCGCCCAGGGGCGCCGACAGGTTGGCCAGGAAGACATCGGTCCAGCCGTCGCCGTCGGCGTCGCCGAGGGCGACTCCCGAGCCCATGTCCTCGGGCAGCCGGTTGCTGCGCACGCCCGGGAAGTGCCGGAAGTCCAGTCCCGAGCCCGCCGTGACGTCCCGGAAGACGATGTGCGGCCGGTCGTCGGGGATGGTGCGACCGAGGGAGTCGACGATGCCTTCCGCGCGCTCGCCGGGCACATAGGCCTTCTCGTCATGGGCGAGCAGGAGCCAGACGAGGACCCCGGCCGGGACCACGGCGCCAGCCAGTCCCAGCCGCACGAGTCGCTTTCGCCGCCACCAGCGCATCCCCTCAGTCCCCGGCCGTCTTCACGGACCTGATCCTGATCGTGCCCTCGGCCTCGGACATGGTGGTGATCGGCGCCGTCAGGCCGGCATCCTCGCCGAAGGCGAAGTTGAGCAGGTACTGGTCGCACTTCCGGTACTGCAGCCGTGCCCGGACGTGGAGCGTGCCGCTGGCGGCCTCCGGGATCGCCAGCTGCTGCTCCTCGGTGCGGGGCCGCTCTTCCCGCGGCTCCTTCATGGCGCCCGGGCAGGAGAACTCGTAGCTGGCCACCTCCGCCGCCCCCGGGAACATGGAGCGCTTGAAGCGGACGCCGACCATCTCCCACAGGTTGTGGCGGTCGATGAGGTTGCCGTAGCGGTCCACGGGCTCGGCCTTCAGCATGAACGACCCCGTCTCCACGAAGTGCCTCTCGTCGGTCGTGCCGCTGTGGAAGACCACGCGGCCCTGGTCGTCGGTCACCTCGATCTCCACCCAGGCCTGGATGATGTCCAGGGGCCCGGTCGGGAAGTCGTGGCCCACCTTGTTGTTGACCAGGTGCACCCGCACCGGGACCGTGCTGCCGGGACTGGCCTCCTCGGGCAGTTCGAGCTGGATCGGCACCGCCGGGCCCTCCCGCCAGCGCTCGGCGATCTCGGGGATCTCGATCTCCCCGCGCAACCAGGCCTCCACCTGCCGGCAGTGCTCCTCCGCGTCCTCCAGCTTGCAGACCAGCGGCATGAACTGGTTGGCGCCGAGGAAGGCGTGGCTGCGGTGCTTGCCGTCGCCGGCGGAGCGGTTGAAGTCCGCCTCGTCGCCGGAAGCCGGGTCGTAGGAGTCCAGGAGGGGCATGTGGCACTCGCGACACTCGATGGTCCGCTCGGGCTCACCCGGGTGGTTCCAGCGGCTGGACTTCCAGTTGTCGTACTGGTTCTGGAGCTGCACCCAGCCGACCTGGTTGACCTCCTCGTCGATGAACTGCTTGTGACAGGCGGCGCAGAACTCCGGCGCCTTGAACATCCGCCGCGACAGCGTCTCGACGTGCTGCTGCGGGTAGGCCCGGATCAGGAAGCCGCTGAGGAAGACCGCCACCGGGTTGTCGCTGTACTCGTACACGTAGCGGGGCGGCTGGCCGATGACGTAGTTGGCATTCCCCTTGACGTCCGTCTGCTCGATCGCGTGACAGACCAGGCAGGAAACCCCCTCCTGGTAGCCGTCGAGGTCGCTCAGGTTCTCGACGCCGATGTACTTGGTCCCGGAGAACAGCGAGATCGGGTCGTGGCAACCGGCGCAGTAGCGGGTCGAGACGGGCCCGTTCTGCTTGGCCATGACATCCTGGATGACCTGGAAGGCGGCGTCCATCGTGGAGTAGCGGTGGGCGCTCGGCAGCCATTCCCGGTAGATCTGCTCGTGACAGCGGCTGGTGCCGCAGGTCTCCGCTCCGGCCAGCGAGGCCGCCGCGTAGGGTCCTCCGGAGACCGTCTGGGCAAGGCTCGGTGCAAAGGGGCCCTTGCCGGTGGGGTTCTCGTCGTACCCGGCGGGGAACGCGTTCTCGAAGACCACCGGGCGCACCAGGACCGTGAAGGCGCAGACCACCGCCAGGCCGCCCACCGTCCAGGCGGCGGTCCCGAGGGCGAAACCGCGGGCGCCGGCCAGGAGCCCGGAAAGCCGGGCGCCGGCCTCCCGTTTCCGGTCCCGCAGGACGATGGCGACGATGTGGGGCGCGACGAAGAACAGCAGGCCGAAGGTCGTGACGATGTGGACCGTGCGCCACAGGTAGACGATGCGCCGGCCGAAGGCCGCGTCGATGGTCAGCACCACGCCGGAGACGACGCAGGCCGCCAGCATCGCCCCGGCCACCCAGCCCGTGAACTTGGTCTGGGTCAGGGGGTAGCCCCAGTAGACACGCAGGTGGCGCAGGGAGTAGCCGAGCAGGGGCACGAGGAACAGGACTCCAGCCGCGGTGTGGACGATCACGGCGTGCTGGTTGAAGACGCTGGGCGGGAAGAGGAAGATCGCAAGGCCGCTGAGCGCCAGGAACAACGTCAGCCCGGAGACGGCTCGGGCCGTCCGGTCACGCCACCCCTTGAGACTCAGCTCCTCCCAGCGCGAGGTCTGGTTTCCTTGTGTCATCGCTACTCCAGGCAGAGGGATCAGGGGCCGGCAGCCATCGAGAAGGCCGTCCCTGCGCGCCGGAGGCGAGACCGCCGTCCTTCCATGCGGGGGGGAGACCGCCAGACCCGTCAGGACTGTGTTCCAGGCCATGATGCCGGAGAATCATCCGGGCTGTCTGTCGTGAAACCCGCCGTTCTCGTGTAGAGGGATTCCTACAGCAGCGACCAGCGGCCTGGAGAGGCCGGCCCCTGGCCAGGGGCCTCCCCGGCGGCGATACTGGGGGCACCATGGCCGATCCCCTCGACCCCTGGTTCCTCTCCATCCTCCGCTGCCCCCTGAGCCGGGCGCCCCTGGTCCAGCTCGGCGACCGCCTGGTGAGCACCGACCCGGAGACCAGGCGCTGCTACCGCATCGAGGACGGCTTCCCGGTCCTCCTGGTGGAGGAGGGCGAGGAGCTGACGCGGGAGGAGTGGGAACGCCTCCTCCAGGAGGCCGGGCACCCGGCGGAGCAGGAGGGCTGACCGTGGGCGAGGGTGGCGGCAAGACCATCTTCGCCCGCATCGCCGATGGCGAGGTGCCGGCGGACATCGTCTACCAGGACGAGCTGGCCGTGGCCTTCCGGGACCTCGACCCCAAGGCGCCGGTGCACGTCCTGATCATCCCCCGGCGGCCCCTGGCCAGCGTCGCTGCCGCGGGCGAGGAGGACCGGGAACTCCTGGGGCACCTGCTCCTGGTGGCCGCCCGGGTGGCACGGGAGCAGGGCCTGGAGGAGGGAGGCTACCGGGTGGTGACCAACGTCGGCCGGGACGGCGGCCAGACGGTCTTCCACATGCACCTGCACCTCCTCGGCGGCCGGGCCATGGGCTGGCCGCCGGGCTAGTCGGACTCCGCCGCCACCGCCTCGTCCACGGCCCGGTCCAGGATCTTCGCGCCCAGGTCGAGGAGGTCCTGGCGCTGCACCTCCATCCCGACCAGGGTGAGCTCCAGGAGCAGCTCTCCCCGGACCTGGCAGAGGACGACGACCTCGACGGTCGTGCCCGCGGCGTTCACCGTCTTGTACATCAGGAAGCCGGGCCGCGGCGTGCCGGGGAGGTCCTCGTACCGGGCCTCCTCGATGCGGATCATCCCCCGGGCCATCTGCTCGTCCTTGGCCCGGCCGATGCGCTCCTCGTAGTCCAGGAAGGCACGGGCCGCCGCCTCGTCCTGGCACACCAGGAGGACCGCCATCACCTGGCTGTCCGGATCCGGCATGCCGACGACGGCCTGGGCGGTCTCGACCAGGTCCGCCGCCTTCCCGGCCTCCTCCTCGCCCAGGGGGCTCGCCGCGACGAGCAGCTCGCCGCGGCCGATCTCGGCGTGGGTGAACTCGGGGATCTCCTCGGCGAAGTACTCCTCCAGGACTGCCAGGCCGGCGTCCAGGTCGTACTCGGGCTCGGGCCGGCTGGCCGGGTCCAGGTACCACTCGGGGTGCTCGAGGAGGGTCTGCCCGGCAGGCGGATCCGCGAAGGCGACGGCCAACCCCTCCTCCTCGCCCCGGGCGGCCACCACGGCGTCCAGGAACGCCTCCCCGTCCCGGTAGGCCGAGGCGAAGGCCTCGGCCATGATCCGGGCCACCAGCTCCTGGGAGGCGTCCCCGGTCTCCGGGATCATGCCCATGGCCCGGGTCATGAGCTCGAAGCCCGCCTCCCGGCCCGCGGCGGCGCAGACCCGCCGGGCCACCCGCTGGGCGTGCCCCTCCAGGACCGCGTTGGCGCCGCGCTGGGCATCCCTGCCCTCCCGGGAGGAGACGAAACCCTGGAGCCCGAAGCGCCGGTCCGCCGCGGCGTGGGCGCACTCGTGGGCCAGGACGGCGTAGAGGACGTCCTCCCGGAGGAGGCCCGGCTCCTCCAGGAGATCGGCCAGCCAGAGGAGGTTCTCCCGGCAGACCCGGACCTCCTCTCGCTCGATGTCGTAGATGCCCATGAGGGCCCGGGCAATCCCCTCCAGCCCCCCGGTGGAGCGCTGGTCCTCCTCGAGGGCGGGCTCCTCAATCAACGGCGAGTCCACGCCCAGGTTGCTGGCCAGGCTCCGGGCCACGTCCTCGGTGCCCACCGCCACCACCGGCAGGTCCTCGAGGTCCACCCCCGTGGCCTCGCCCACCGCCTGGCGGGCCTCGGCGGCCAGCTCCGGAAGGCGGACCCAGGTGGCATCGAGACGGGCCTCGAGGTCGGCCGTGCCGTCTCCGGAGCAGGCCAGGAGGAGCCCGGGCAGCAGCAGGGAGGCGAGGCGCCGCATCATCCCCTCAAGCCGTCATCTCCTCGTCGGAACGGGCGTGCAGGCGGAGACCGCCCTCGCCCAGGGAGATGCGGATCTCGCCCACCCGCTCGCCCAGGCGCAGGAGCTCCCGGGCCAGGGGCTGGCGGATGCTCCGGTCGACGATGCGGTGGAGCTCCCGGGCGCCGAAGCGCTCGATCTCGGCCTGGCCCATGATCCAGGCGTACACCTCCTCGTCCAGGCTCAAGCGCAGCTTCCGGTCCCGGCCCAGCTCCTCGATCTCCGCCAGGATCCGGTCGACGATGCCCCGGAGAGCCTCCTGGGAGAGGCCCTGGAAGCGGACCACCGCGTCCATCCGGTTCACCAGCTCGGGCCGGAAGTGCTCGAGCACCACGTCCAGGGCGTCGGGCAGCGGCGGCGGCGCGTCCTGATCCTCGTCCGAACGGAAGCCGATCGGCGCCGCGGGCGGCGTGGCCGTGGTTCCCAGGTTCGAGGTCATGATGATGATGGCCTGGCTGAAGTCGGCGCTCCGGCCCCGAGCGCCGGTCAGCCGGCCCTCGTCGAAGACCTGGAGGAAGAGGTCGAAGACCTCGGGATGGGCCTTCTCCACCTCGTCCAGGAGCAGCACGCAGTGGGGGTGCGTGCGGAGGGCGGCGATCAGCACGCCCTCCTGCTCGTGGCCGACGTAGCCCGGGGGCGCGCCGAGGAGCTTCGCCACCGAGTGGGGCTCCTTGTACTCGGACATGTCCAGGCGCACCAGGCGCTTGCCATCCCCGAAGAGGACCTCCGCCAGGGACCGGGCCAGCCAGGTCTTGCCCACGCCGGTGGGCCCCAGGAACAGGAAGACGCCCAGGGGCCGGCCGGGCCGGGCCAGGCCGGCCTTGGCGGTGAGCACCACCCGGGCGACCTCCCGGACCGCGTGGTCCTGGCCCAGGACCCGGGAGCGCAGCTCGGCCTCGAGGTTGAGGAGGTTGCGGGCGGCGTCGCCGGAGAGGCGCTCCAGGGGGATGCCGGTCCAGCGGGACACGGTGCTGGCGATCTCCGCCGCCGTCACGGCCCCGCCGCCCACCGCGGCGCCCGTGGCCCGGCGCAGGCGGATGCGAGCGCAGCTCTGGTCCACGGCATCGATGGCCTTGTCCGGCAGGCGCCGGTCCGGCACGTGCCGGGAGGTCAGGTCCACCGCCGCCTCCAGGGCCGCCGGCTCGATGTCCACCCCGTGGTGCTCCTCGAGGGTGTCCCGGATCCGGGCCAGGAGCTCCAGCGTCTCCTCCCGGCTCGGCTCCTCCACCAGGATCTGCTCGAAGCGCCGCTCCAGGGCCGGATCGCCCTCGAAGAAGCGCCGGAACTCGCCGGTGGTGGTGGCGCCGATGCAGCGCAGCTCGCCCCGGGCCAGGGCCGGCTTGAGGATGTTCGCCGCGTCCAGGCTCTCGCCCCCCCCCGAGGCGCCGGCCCCGACCAGGGTGTGGATCTCGTCGAGGAAGAGGATGACCTCGGGGTGCTTGCGGACCTCCTCGACGATGCCCAGGAGCCGCTCCTCGAACTCGCCCCGGTACTTGGTGCCGGCCACCAGGGAGCCCATGGCGAGCTCGACGATGCGGCTGCCCTGGAGGGGCTTCGGGCAGTCAGGGGAGGCCAGGCGCTGGGCGAAGCCCTCCACCACCGCGGTCTTGCCGACACCAGCTTCCCCCACCACGACCGGGTTGTTCTTGCTCCGGCGCAGGAGCACCTGGGCCAGGAGGTCCATCTCCGCCTCCCGGCCGATGACCGGCGAGAGCTGCCCGGCGGCGGCCAGGGCCGTCAGGTCCCGGCCGTACTTCTCGAGAAGGGTGGCGGGCTCCCGGGTCCCGGCCGGCTCCCGGCGCAGGGCCGCCTGCATCCCCGGGAGATCGGCACCCAGGCGCTCCAGGAGGCGGACCGGGACGCCCCGACCCTCCAGGAGAATGGCCTCCAGGAGGTCGGCGGGCGCCACCACCCGGCGCTGCCGGGCGGCCAGCCGGCCGGCCAGGCCGAGGACCGCGCAGCAGCGGGGCGTCATCACCAGGTCCTCGCCGGCCGGCAGGTCGTGGACGCTGCGGACGTCCTCCTGGAGCCGGTCGAGGTAGCCCTGCAGGCCGAGGGGCTGGGCCTGGAAGAGCTCCTCCAGCAGCGGCCGTTCCTCCCGGCCCAGGCCCAGGAAGAGGTGCTCCACGCCCAGGAAGCCGTTGCCCAGCTCCTGGCTGGTGGCGGCGGCGGCAGCCAGGACCTGGTTGGCCTCGGGAGACATGCGGGGTAGCGCCATGGCATCAACAGGGGCGGAACTCGAGGAGGGTCTGGCCCACGGTGAAGGTGGCGCCAGCGGCGAGGAGTACCCGGCCCTCCACCCGGAGATCGCCCATCCAGGTGCCGTTGCGGCTGGCGAGGTCCTCGAGCCAGAAGTGACGCCCCTCGCGGACCAGGCGGGCGTGCCGGGAGGAGACCATGGGATCGAGAGCCAGGCGCAGGTCGTTGTCCTCGCCCCGGCCGATACGCAGGAAGGGCCTCCGGGTCTGGCAGCGCCAGCCGTCCATGGGGCCTCCCAGGACCTCGACGGCGAGGCGCGGCGCCTCCATGGCGACGGGCTCGGCCAGGGGCCCGGACCCGGGCCTGGTCAGGATCATCGTCTGGTCCGGAGGGGGGACGGGACGATCCCCGGAAGGAGAAGAGGGTGATGAAGAAGGGGGATCACTCATGGCAGGACACCCCAGCCTACTTCAGAGCCCTACTCCAGGGTCCAGATCCGCTTGCGCAGGTCCGCCAGCCGCAGACTCAAGCGAGGCAGGTTGTCGGGTTCCGGGGGCATGTAGAGCCCGATGTTGCTCTTGATCCCCTTCTCGTTCGGAAGGCTATGCAGGAAGACGCCGGAGAGACCGTCCTCGGTCTGGGCCTGGAGCCGGACGTCGCCGTCGTCGCTGCGGAAGGTCAGGCGGCCGATGTTGGCGTGGATCGAGGCCTCCAGGTCCACCCGGGGCACGCCGTTGGCCTGGAGGGCGAGGCGGGCATCCACCGGCGTGGCGCGCAGCTCTACAGCCGCGACCCCTTCCTTGCCCAACAGGACGAGGCGGGCACCGCCGATCTCGGGAACCGGTTCGAGGCGAGCGATGACCTGGCCCTGGTCGTCCTTGAGGATGAAGCGGGAGGCCTCGAGCACCTCCGGCGACCGGGGCGGGACCGTGGCGGCGGCGAGCACCACCAGGGTCGAGGTGGCGAGCAGGCCGATGAAGGCCCGGCGCAGACGACGATGGGAACGCTCGAGACGGGTCAGGCGATCGAGCAGGAGGCTGGCATCGGGTTGGGCGGTGTTCATGGGGTTCCTCCTCGCGATCCGGAAGGAAGGAGCCCCCGCACCGCGATGGGTGCGAGGGCTCCGATTCCATCCGGCAGACGGAGTCTACAGGTCGATGAAGTTGCTCACCGTGCAGGAGGCGACGTCGACTGCCTGGACGCGAATGCGGCCGCAGGCAGCCTGCGGCACGTTGCCGCTGAAGCTGGTCGCCGTGGAGAGCTGGGCGATGGTCGGGACAGCGATGTCCAGGGTCGTGCCCGTGCAGGGCGTGCCCATCCAGGTGAAGGAGCCCGGAGGACCGTAGAGGAAGGCGATCGTGCCGCCCGGGGTCTCGCCGGTCACCGAGAAGGTCATGGGGCCCGGGCAGGTGCCGGTAGCCGACAGGGTGAAGACACCGCCGCCGCCGCAGTCGGCCACGGCCAGGTCGTACAGCTCGATGGAGTCCGGAGTGCCCTGACCCAGGACGATCATGGAGAGCATGCCCGGGTTCCGGCTGTCCACGTAGACGTCGGCACCACCCTGGGAGACGCCCCAGGTGGGACCGAAGCTGTTGGTCCCCGAGGACCCATCCACGTTCACGTCCATGACGGTCGGGCCGGTGGTGGTGCTCCAGATCTTGTTGTTGGTGCAGTCCCAGCCGAAGCCGTAGGCCGAGACAGCGGAGTTGCTGGCGCTGTACACCACGATCCACGTCATGTCGAACTCGTAGAACGTGCCCGTGAAGCTCTTGGTGTAGAAGGTGTTCGTGTTCGGGTTGTGGCACAGGGCCCGCACGGTCCCGATGACACCCGTCACGGTCACGATCTGCTGGTGCGTGAGGGTCTGGGCGCCAGGATCCCACACGTAGATGGAGACCTCACCGTTGTCCGAACCCACGTACAGGGTGTTGCCGATGGCCTCCATGTCCCGGCCGCGCCAGCCGGTGGAGTTGCTGACCTGGGGCCAGCTATCGATGTAGGTACCGGTGAGCGTGTACCGGTGGATCTGCGGGTTGTCGCCGGTCGAGGTGTGGCCCCGGCCGGTGACGAAGTAGTAGCCGTCCATCTCCTGGACGCCCAGGCAGCGGTTGTCGAAGGGGGCCGTCTCCACGTCGTAGGGGCCGGCGAGGAGGGTGCCCAGGGCCATCTGCTGGTTCCACCCCTGGGGGGCGAGCTGGTTCGAGGGGTCGACCTCGTCCTGCTGGGCAGTGGCGGTCGCGGCCAGGAAGACACCGGCCGCAAGGATCTGGAGCAAGACAGTGCGTCTCATCAGGGGTTCTCAGGGGAAAGGGAGAGGTACTGCCGAGTGACCACTCGCGCCCCGAAGCACGTGGCAACAACGGACAGGACGGAAACGAGCAATCCGCAACCCGGAAAAGGGGCTACCCGCCACCTAGAGGAAGGAAGCCGTGCGGGGCTTCCAGGAAAACGGACTTGAACCCCACCATACACCACGGCGAAAGGGGGGGCCGGTCTTTCCGATTCCGAACCCGAGTCACAGGCATCCGCCGGAGGATAAGCAACTTCCTTCTGACATACCGGTGACACAGGTCCCTTGACCAGGCATTAGACCTTGAGCGGACCTGGACGGCACGAGCCCCGGAGACCCAGTGGAACGCATCGGCCTCATCGGAATCAGCCACCGGCGGGCGACCGCAGAGGAGATCGCCCGTTTCAGCCGGGAGACGGCCGGCAGCCTCTGGCTGGCCGCCCTGCGGGAGCGCCTGGGGGTGGAGGAGCTGGTGTACATCGCTACCTGCAACCGGGTGGAGCTCCTCTACGTCTCCCGGGAGGGCCGCCCCAGCGACCGGGTCCTGGAGGACTTCGTGGACTTCTTCCTCCCCGCGGCCTCCCCCGAGGAGCGCCGCCAGGCCGCCGCCACCTGCTTCGCCCTCTCGGGCGAGGCCGCCGTCAAGCACCTCCTCTCGGTGGTCTGCGGCCTGGACTCCCTGGTCCTGGGCGACGTCCAGATCACCGGTCAGTTCCGCCGGGCCCTGGTCCAGTCCCGGGAGCTGGGCCTGTGCGGCCCGGTCCTGGGCCTGGTGGGCGACGAGGCCCTGAAGGCCTCCAAGCGGGTCCGGAGCGGCGTGGACTTCGGCGAGCGGCCCACCTCGGTGGCCGAGGTGGCGGCCCGGGCCCTGCGCCAGGCTGCCCGGGAGCAGGAGCGCTTCGACGTGGTCCTGGTGGGTGCCGGCGAGATGATCCGCAAGACCGCCGCCCGCCTGGCGGGCTGGCGCCGGGCCCGACTGCACTTCGTCAACCGGACCGCCGAGGCCGCCCGGCGCCTGGCCGAGGAGCACGGCGGCACCTGGGAGGCCCTGGCCTCCTTCCAGGCCCGACCCCGGGACTTCGACGCCCTGGTGGCCGGCACCGCCTCTGCCGAGCCCGTGATCCGGGCCGGCCACCTGGCGGGCCTGCCCGAGCGCGACCAGACCCGGCTGCTCCTGGACCTGGGCCTGCCCGCCGACATCGAGCTCGCCGCCGGCGAGCTGCCGGGCTTCGAGCGCCTGGACGTCCTGACCCTGGGCCGGGAGGTGGCCGGGGCCCTCCGGGACCAGGAGCTCCTCCTCCGGGAGGCCCGGCCCCTCCTGCGCTGGTCCCTGGAGCAGGTCCGCCGCCGGCTCCTGGACCGGGACCTGGGCCCGGCCGCCCGGCGCCTGCGGGAGCGCGTCGAGGAGCGGGTGCGCCAGGAGGTCCACCGCTGGCTCCGGGGCCCCCTGGCCCACCTCTCGGACGAGGACCGGCGTACCCTGGAGACCCTGGCTGGCCGCCTCGCCGGCCAGGCCGTCCAGGTCCCCATCTCCAACATGCGCCAGGTCCTCCAGGAGTGCACCTGCGGCGGCGCCGTCCAGGCCGCCCTGGCGGCCGACCCCGGCGCCCCCCGGAAGCTGCACCGCCACCTCCACGCATGAAGCCCCTGCGCCTCGCCACCCGGGGCAGCCTGCTGGCCCGGACCCAGTCGGGGTCTGTCGCCGCGGCGCTCGAGAAGGCCACCGGCCGGCCCAGCGAGCTGGTCATCGTCCACACCACCGGCGACAGGGTCCAGGACGTTGCCCTGGGCGACGTGGGCGCCATCGGCCTCTTCACCAGCGAGGTCCAGCAGGCGGTCCTGGACGGCCGGGCCGACTACGCCGTCCACTCCCTCAAGGACCTGCCGGCGGAGCAAGCCGAGGGCCTGGTGCGGGCCGCCGTCCCCGCCCGGGAGGACCCGGCCGACCTCCTCCTGGTCCGCCCCGAGGCCAGCGACCCCGGCGCCGCGGGCGTGCCCGTCCGCCAGGACGCCCGGGTGGGTACGGCCTCGGCCCGGCGCCAGGCCTTCCTGGCGGCCCTCCGGCCCGACCTCCGCCCCGAGCTCCTCCGGGGCAACGTCCCCACACGCCTGGAGAAGCTCCGGGCCGGCGAGTACGACGCCATCCTCCTGGCCGCCGCCGGCCTGCGCCGGCTCGGCCTGGACCTGGACGGCCTGGCCGTCACCCGGCTGGAGCCCGCTGCGTGGCCCGGGGCCCCGGGCCAGGGGGCCCTGGCGGTGGAGTGCAGGGCCGACGACGCGGCCACCCGGGAGCTCCTGGCCGCCCTTCATGACCCCGAGGCCGATCGCGCGGTGGCCGCCGAGCGGGCCCTGCTGCGGGCCCTGGGGGGCGGCTGCGGCCTGCCCCTGGGCGCCTGGGCCATGGCTCCGGAGGGCCCCGGCTGCCCCCTCGAGCTCGTCGCCGCCCTGGGCCCCA